>DATFCE010000046.1:0-7260 GCA_035253365.1 Nitrospiraceae bacterium | reverse complement strand
ATCCTCCTCCGATCATTTCCATCAATCCGTATGCACGGGGATTGTGCTGGTGTTCCATCTGCGTCGTGCCTTCATATAACCACTTAGCCATGCACCAGCTGCCTGGCAAGCCTTATTTAACCATGGACCCTCTCCATCGTTTGCCAAGGTCGCTATGATGACTAGTTATGAGCCAATTCAACAAAAAATTCAAAGGCACCGGCCATCGATGGCGCCACCGGTTATCACTTACCGCGGGCCTTGACCAGGGGCCATTTTCCCCGATCCCGTACCGGAGCTGGTGCCGGAGCCGGCGCCGAGATCATGAGACGACTGGCAGTCTTTTTCCGCCGCCGATTCCGTTACCGAGCCGCCCGTGCCGCCGCGGATCTTCTCACAGTCTTGCGCTTTGGGAATCGATTTTTTCGACTCTTTTGATTTTTCACCTTGCGCGGCGTTCTTCTGCGGCTGGGGCTTGTTTTCCGCGAAAGCAGGGAAGCTGCATGCGACAACTATGGCTACGGCGGCCAGCAAATTAAATGTGGTGTTCATATTTCTCCTTAGCATGGTGATCGTGATAGAGCTTACGGATGCATAGGCTACATTGAGAGTAACCCTCCTCGATGGGCAATCGGTCATCTGGTAGATGCGTGTCCCTTCTTGTCTGAGAGCCATGCAAGGCTTTTTCGTACAGGTTCTAGAATTGGGGCAAGTACAAACGACTCTCATGAGAACAAGTGCAAGGAACGGCCTGTCCACTCATTGGACAAGCTGTTTGATCTTGTGCCATCAAGTAAGAGGACTAGCCACATTGTCCCCCGGGTTGATCGAGGCCCGACAAGACGCTCCGAAGCCAATACCTCAGCGTGAAAACATTCAAATGATCGCAAGAGGCTATCATGTTGAGAAACCAGTGCTCTCAGGTATCCACGCACAATTTCATAAAAGCGGCGCAAGGCTTGCTAGAGAATTTGGCAATCAGGACGGACCACGGAATGTTTGCCGATATACAGGGAGGTTTATATGACGCCCCAGATGCTGGACGACACCACGGTGGAACACGCGATGGGAAAACATATGAGCGGAACGACCGCGATCGGTGATTGCGTTCGTTGTGGCGGCATGATGGTGCCGTCGCGGTACATCGATATGCTGGACGATACGGGTCAGTTGGAATTTATCGGTGCGCGGTGCATTCAATGCGGTGATGTCAGCGACCCCGTCATCCGGCGCAATCGCATTCGGCAAGCGACCCTGGATCGGCCTCCTGCGCACGAACTGAGCCGAGTCGCGTGACGTATTGGACGCGGTAAGTATGCGCGGAGCACCCACTGCATGCCGAAGGGGCGCAGCTGATGTTCAACCAATGCCGCCAGGGGTAGCAACACTCAATCGGCGCAGGTCGACAGCATAGTACCGGGCAATGGGCGCCTTGCCGTCACAGTTCCGATTCGCGTCTTTCGTTCTCCCTTGGATGCGGCCCTCCCTTGTTGCTGTGAGCCTCTTTGAGCCAGATTCTTTCATCTCATCGAAGTGGTCGCCATGAAAAAAGTATTGGGATGGGTCGCCGGCATTCTCGGCATCCTGCTGTTGGTCATCGGCCTGGGGCTTGCGTTTATCGACGAGCCGTTGCGGGCCTACGCCGAGCGTACCCTCAATAGCCGGGTGGAGGACTATCGCTTCAGGATCGGTGTTTTAGATTTTCATCCCATCGGCTTTTCGGTTGATCTGAAAGACATCACCGTCGTTCAAAAAGATCATCCCGATCCGCCCGTAGCGCATATCCCTCAATGGAGCGCGAGCGTGCATTGGCGCGATCTGCTTACGGGTAATCTGGTGAGCGACCATGTTATGGACCAGCCGAAGCTGCACATCACCCGTCCACAGGCCAAGAAGGAGAGCCAAGAGCCGGAGAAGAAAGTCGCATGGCAAGAGACACTGTTGGCTGTCTACCCGCTGACAATCAATAAATTCACCGTCAATGGCGGCGATATCACCTATGTGGACAGCGCCCGAGCCAAACCGCTGCATGTGGGCGATGTAAATTTGACGGCTGAGAATATTCGAAATATTCGCTCGACCGAAGATACCTATCCTTCACGAGTGCGCCTCGAGAGCCAGGTGTTCGATACGGGCACGTTGAAGATCGACGGCTCAGCCGATTTTTTGGCCCAACCGCATCTGGGACTCAATGTCGACATACAACTTGACCACGTTGACCTTGATGATCTGATTTCACTCGCCGGGCGCTACCAGTTCCAAGTCCGCAAAGGTGTGCTGTCGGCACAAGGCCATGTCGAGTATTCACCTCAGACCAAGGTGATCAAGCTCACCACCTTGAAAATGGACGGCGTGCGGCTTGACTACATCCATACGGCCCAACCCAACAAGGCCGGAAAAGAAGTGGCTAAGGAAGCAGCTCGCAAAGCAAAAGAAGCCGACAATGACCCGGAACTTCTGCTCCGAATCGATCAAGGGATGATCGAGAACAGTGAATTCGGCTTCGTCAATAAAGCGGTGAAGCCGGAATATCGCCTCTTTCTCAACGGCACGGACATCTATCTAGAGAATTTCAGCAACCAGTTGTCAGAAGGAACTGCTATCGTCCGGTTAAGGGGCATGTTCATGGGGAATGGCCCCACTCAACTGAATGGCGTCTTTCGCCCCGAAATCAAATCTCCCGATTTCGACCTCGATATCCGTGTCGTGAAGGCGCAGGTCAAGTCGATGAACGACCTCCTCCGGGCCTATGGTGATTTCGATGTCACCTCCGGCTTGTTCTCGGTCTATACCGAATTCAAGGTCAAGAACGGCAAGATTGACGGGTATGTCAAACCGCTATTCAAGAATCTCGATGTGTACGATCCGGCTCAAGACAAAGATAAGGGACTGCTCAGTAAGATTTATGAAAGCGTCATCGGCGGGGTTTCCGAACTCCTGAAAAACGCGCCTCGCGATGAGGTGGCCACGAAGGCGGAGGTGTCGGGAACCGTGAAGAATCCCAGTTCCAGTACCTGGGAAGTCGTGGTCAAGCTTATTCAGAATGCTTTTTTTGACGCGATTTTGCCCGGCTTTGAAGGGCGGGGCCGGGGTGAACCCAAGAAATAGGGAAAGCACTGAATGGCTGCCGCCTCCTTTCAGAGCGAATCGCCGGCGTATAATCCGTGGAAATTAGGTGGTCTGTCACCGAGTCAGTTGATACGGCGGTTGTGGAACGAGGCGCAACACGATGAAATCCTCGGCCGCTCAGCCCAACTGGCGTACTATTTTCTGCTGGCGCTTTTCCCCGCCTTGCTGTTCCTGACGGCGCTGATCGGCCTGCTTCCGATCCAATCCATCATGCCGGAGCTCATGGCGTATTTGCGGAATATTCTGCCGGGCGATGCGCTGTCGTTGGTTGAAAAATATCTGCAACAGGTCGTGCAGGGAAGCGGCGGAGACATCTTATCCGTCGGGCTATTGGGAGCGCTGTGGGCATCCTCGAGCGGCGTGACGGCGATCATGGATTCATTAAACGCTGTCTACAATGCGGAAGAAACGCGCCCGCTGTGGAAAGTGCGGCTGACTGCGATTGCGATGACCATTGGGTTAGCCGGGTTCATCATCCTTTCAATTACGCTGGTCCTGTATGGCGAGCATATCGGAACGTGGGTGGCGAGCCGGGTGGGAATGGGCGATCTCTTTGCATTGTCTTGGACGGTCCTGCAGTGGCCCGTTATCGTCGCGCTCATGCTCTTTGCCGTGGCCGTGATCTATTATTTTTCACCGAACGTCGAGCAAGATTGGCGATGGGTCACGCCCGGCTCTGTCTTTGCCGTCCTTATGTGGTTGATCGTCTCGCTGGGATTCAAGCTCTACGTGGAGAATTTCGGGAATTATAACGCCGCCTATGGATCAATCGCGGGCGTCATCGTGTTAATGCTGTGGTTTTATCTTTCCGGTGCCGTCTTATTGTTGGGAGGCGAGATCAACGCTGAGATTGAAAAAGCCGCCATTAAGGCGAATGACCGTGTCGCGACACCTCGGCCGCTCCGTCAAGCTTAGTGTGATGGCGATAGTCCCAGATGTAGTATAGGGGGCACGCATAGGCCCACTGCATATCAACCATGGCGCGAAATCGCCCCGCCTCGTCGGTATCAAGCCTACAGGAGAATCGGTTGCCCGCCGATATGTTTTAATTGCACGTTAAGGCTATGGTAAGAAGATGTCTGAATTAGGTCTCCTTAACGTTCCTCACCGTAAGAGCAAAGGAGGTCGTATCATGGGAGTGTCTACTGCCGACCGACCTTTACCTACCGCCCCCCCCTCAGGTCTTGGAGTTGTGCATGAAAGGCCCTCGGTAGATGAGTGGATCATCGGGCGTCTTCAGGAGAAAGGATCGCAAACGTTGGATCAAATGGCCGACTCACTGCCGGAAGTGAATTGGGCGCAGTTTTTCTTGGCGGTGGACAGGCTCAGTCGTTCAGGCCGTATTATGCTATGGCATCGGCACCGCGGCGATTATGTCGTATCCTTGAAAGAGGCGGATACTGTGATGCTGGTCACTTAGTGCACTGATACTTAGAGAAACGAAAAGGCCTTCCACAGCGCGATCTGTGGAAGGCCTTTTCGTTTCGAGCATGGGCTTGCGGTGATTCTCATGCAAATCCGCCGAAGTCCCGGCCACATCACTACGCGACATCACTCTGCTCTGAGGCGATATCCCACCCCCAGTTCTGTGACCAGGTATTTCGGCTGCGCCGGGTTCATTTCAAGCTTATGGCGAAGCTGCCGCATGTACACCCGAAGATAGTGCCCTTCCTCCACGTGCAACGGTCCCCACACTTCCTTGAGCAATTGACGGTGCGTGATGACTTTCCCCGCATAGCGCGCCAATGTCGTCAGCAGCTTATATTCAAGAGGGGTGAGGCGGACTTCCTTGTCCGCCACGAAGACCTGCCTGCGCCCCAGATCAATGCGAAGCTGACCGGTGGTAAAGACCGATTCATTGTTTTCGACGGACGCGCGGGCCATTTGTCGCAGGCTCGCCCGCATGCGGGCCAACAACTCATGGACTCCAAACGGCTTGGTGACGTAGTCATCGGCCCCCAGGTCAAGCGCGGCGACCTTGGTCTGCTCTTGGTCCCGGGCGGAAAGAATGATGATCGGAATCGGTGTCCACTCACGAAGTCGTCGGATCACCTCGGTTCCCTCAAGATCCGGCAAGCCGAGATCCAGCAGGATGATATCCGGGTTCCTGGCCTTCGCCTGAGCGAGCCCCTCATGTCCCGTCGTCGCCTCATACAATCTGAATCCATGCTCAGCCAGCGTGGTGCGAAGAAAGCGCCGGATTTCTGGTTCGTCTTCTATCAGAAGTGCTGTCGGTCCCGGATCGGTCATCGCAGTTAGGACGTCGAGGACTGAGGTTCAACCTTTTCCGGTTCAATACGAGGCGGGGTGCCTTCCAAGGGGAGAGTGAATCGGAAGATCACCCCACCACCAGGTCGATTTTCCGCCTGAATACGGCCTCCATGTGCGGCGATGATTCCGCGGCAGATCGTTAGACCCAATCCGACGCCGCCTTCTCTTGCCGGATCAGCCCGGTAGAATTTGTCGAAAATTCGTTCCTCGTGTCCCGGCGGCACGCCCGGTCCGCGGTCGGCGACCTCGACAAGTACTTCTTTGTCGGATGCCGTGGCCGAGAGATCGATCGTGCTGTCCGGCGGGGCATACTTGACGGCATTTTCGAGCAAATTGATCAGCACTTGTTGGATCAAGACTCCGTCGAGCGGAACAAGAGGCAATTGGGCAGGGAAATGCGTCCGGACGCGATGCCTGCGCAAGCGGGCTTCCAGACGGGTCAAGGCTGCTCCGGCGACCTCGTCAAGGGGATGCCATTCTTTCTGAAGCCGCACGGCATCGGCTTCCAGTCTCGTCATGCTCATGAGATTCGCCACGAGCCGATCCAGGCGATGGCCTTCCTCGTAGATGGCGTGGATCAAATCGCGCTGTGACGATCCCATGCCGGCCGGCGAGTTCAGGAGGCTGCTGGCGGCGCCCGTAATGGCGGCTAACGGGGTTCGCAAATCATGAGAGACGGTGCTCAAGACGGCATTGCGCGTGCGTTCTGTCTCCGCTTGCACCTGCGCCAGATGCGACTCTTTAGCCAAACGGGCGCGCTCGATCGCCAAGGCGATTTGATTGGCGAGCGTCTCCAATAAATGCAGGTGCTCAGGATCAAAGAGACGTCCCGCCTGCAAGGGACGAATCGCCAGCACGCCGATGGGACCTTGTGATCCGACCAATGGCCAGTAGAGGGCGCCGGACCCCGGCAGCGTATCCGTTCCAAGTCCGGCTTGTTGGCTGTGATCATAGACCCATTGCACGACGCCGTCTTCTTTCGGGTCAAATTCAAAAAACACCTGCTCAATGCGCTGAAGCGTCGGCCGGCCGGATTCATCGGGCAAAAACACCGCCACATGGCTGTCCAGGACTTCGCGGAGATGTCGCAGCGCGACGGAGGCGAGATCCGCCACCTTTCGCCGGGTCGCAAGATCCCGGCTCATCCCATACAGGACCGCGGTGCGCTGTTCACGTCGGCGGGACGCTTCCGCCTGCTGCTGGAGACGAACGGCAAGCCGGCTGATCAAAAGCGCGATGGTCAACATCACGGCGAAGGTCAGCACATATTGGGTGTCGGACACTGCAAACGTGAGATACGGCGGGATGAAGAAGAAGTCGAAGGCGGCCACACTCATCATCGAGGCCAATACCGAGGGACCTCTTCCGAAACGAGCCGCGACGATGGCGACACCCAAGAGATACACCATGATCAAATTCGCCACGCCCAAGTAAGGAAACATCAACCAGTTCACCGCAGTGCACGCGAGAACGACGGCCAACCCTTCGCCGTAGGCCCCCCAGCCGCTGCGGCGATGCCCGAAGCGCGGGGGAACCGGACGTCCTTCGCTTTCTTCGCCGGTGGTCACATAGATATCGATGTCCCCGCTCTTTCGGACCAGGTCCTCCACCACGGAGCCGAACAGCCAGGCTTTCCAGCGTGACCGGATCGGTTTGCCGGCGATGATCTTCGTCGCGTTGCGTTCCCGCGCGTAGCTCAGCAGTTGTTCGCTGACGTTGTCGCCCATAAGCGTGACCGTCTCGGCTCCTAATCGCTCGGCGAGTCGAAGCGTTTCGACCACGCGATTCTGCTCGGCTTCCGGGAGACTAAGATGCTGTGACGTTTGGACATAGACGGCGATCCATTTCGCGTGCAGACCCGCCGCCATCCGCGTGGCTGCA
>DATFCE010000045.1:0-3449 GCA_035253365.1 Nitrospiraceae bacterium | reverse complement strand
GGTGATTTTGGGTGTCCGGGCCGACGAGGAGGGCACGCGGGCGAAAGAGCGATATTTCTCGCCGCGGGACAAGCACGGGGACTGGGATTTTCGCGACCAACCGCCCGAGCTGTGGGATCAATTCAAGACGACGTTTCCGGAGGGCACCCACATCCGCATTCATCCGCTGCTCGATTGGACGGAGATCAATATTTGGGAGTACATCAAGCTTGAAAATATCCCGTTCATCGATCTCTATCTCGATAAAGGCGACGGCACGCGTTACCGGAGCCTCGGCTGCGCGCCTTGTACCTTTCCCATCAGGTCCACCGCCAAGACGGTTGATGACATCATCGAAGAGCTGCGGCACACGACGACCGGCGAGCGCGCAGGACGGGCGCAGGACGAAGGCCGCGGGATGGAGTTACTCCGGAAGGATGGATACATGTAGCGATGGCACCTCTTGCGACTGTAGCAAAACCGGCCGAGCATCTCAATATCGTCATCGTCGGGCATGTCGATCATGGCAAATCGACCTTGCTAGGGCGGCTCTATGCCGACACAGGCTCGCTGCCGGACGGCAAGCTGGAAAAGGTTCAAGCCATCTGCCGGCAGCAGGGAAAGGAATTTGAGTATGCCTTCCTGTTCGATGCGTTTTTGGAAGAGCAGGAACAAGGTATTACGATCGACACCGCCCGCACCTTTTTTACCTGGAATGCCCGTCAGTACATCATCATCGACGCGCCTGGACACAAGGAGTTTTTAAAAAACATGATCTCGGGCGCGGCGCGGGCCGAGGCGGCGCTGCTGTTGATCGACGCGCTCGAAGGCGTCAAAGAGCAGTCCAAAAAACACGGGTATCTGTTATCGCTGCTTGGTGTCAAGCAGGTCGCCGTGGTCGTGAACAAAATGGACCTGGTGGGGTATCGCGAGGATGTCTTTGGCTGCATCGAAAAGGAATACCGCGAGTTTTTGGGACAGCTCAACGTGGTTCCGGAGCGAGTCATCCCCGTCAGCGCCAAGCTGGGCGATAACCTCGCCACTCGGAGTCTACACATGCCGTGGTATCAGGGGACGACGGTGCTGGAGGCCCTTGAACTGTTTAAAAAAGAAACCGCCCGCACCGAACAGGCGCTTCGCTTCCCGATTCAGGACGTCTACAAATTCGACGCACGGCGGATTCTTGCCGGTCGTATCGTCTCGGGCCGACTGAAGGTCGGCGACCGTCTGGTCTTCTCGCCCTCCAATAAGTCGGTCAATGTGAAATCCATCGAGGCGTTCAATATCGAGCCGCCGCCGAACGAGGCCACGGCCGGACAATCGATCGGCATCACGCTGGACGAGCAGATTTTTATCGAGCGGGGCGAGATTGCCTCTCATCAAGAAGCTATCCCCCACGTTTCCACTGCCTTTCGCGTCAATGTATTTTGGTTGGGGCAACGTCCGCTCGAACGAGGCCGAAAGTATTTGCTTCGGTTAGCGACACGGGAGGTAGACTGTGAAGTAGCCACGATCCATCGGATTATTGATGCCGGAGATCTCGGAGAGCGGCAATCGAAAACCGTCGTCGATCGCAATGAAGTCGCCGAGCTGACCTTTCGCACCAAATCGCCCTTGGCCTTCGATCTCTATCAACAATTCGAGACCACCGGCCGGTTCGTCATCGTGGATCAGTACGATATTTCAGGCGGAGGTATTATCACTGAACTCGTCCATGATGAGCAGGCGTTCCTTCGCGATGAGGCACGGCGCCGCGACTTTGCGTGGGTCAAAGGGGAAGTCGGGGCGGAAGCGCGCGCGCAGCACTATGGGCATCGAGCCGCCATCGTGCTGTTTACCGGAGGGCGTCATACGGGCAAATCGTTTCTCGCCAGGAAATTGGAGGTGTTGCTTGTCGCGGAAGGCCGACATGCGTATTTGTTGGATGCAGAGAATTTGCGACGCGGTCTCGATGCCGATCTGTCGGACGCGGATGCCGCCGGCGGGGCCGAAATGGTCCGCCGGTATGGTGAAGTTGCACGCCTCTTGATGGACACCGGCCTGATCGTCGTCTCCACGACCAATCCTTTCGGGCTCGCGCCGCAGCAGGTCGCCCAGTCGATTCGCACGCTGGTGCATCCCACTCCCGTTGTCATCGTCCATATGAGTAAGACTGAAGAAGAATCGCCGCCGTACAGCGATCTGCACTTCGCCGGCCCCAAAAACTACGACGAGGCCGCCGGCCAGATCATCGAAGAGCTGAAACGCAAAGGCGTGCTGGCGCGGGCGATCGGCGCAAAACCCACCTTCCAATATTCAATTTAATGCGGTTTGACTCCTCAGAAACCCCTATGCTACGGTGATCGCCTGATGGCTGATGAAAAAGACCTCAAAGCGATTCTGAGCAAATTGCAGTACGCCGACGATGCGAAGGTGGTCCAGCAGATCACCGAGCAGATGCGGCAGGTGCAAGCTCGCATGGCCGGTATCCAGCACAAGCTCGTGGTCATGAGCGGCAAAGGCGGTGTCGGCAAGAGCATGACCACGGTCAATCTCGCGTTGGCGTTCGCGCGTCAGGGTGCGCGGGTCGGATTGCTTGATGTGGACTTGAATGGTCCCTGCGTGCCTCGCATGCTGGGCATGACGGGCCAGTCACTGACATTGACATCGGAGGGGGCGCTTCCGCCGGTCGGACCGCTGGGCATCAAAGTCGGCTCAATGGACTTTTTCCTGGATGCCGCGTCGCCGGTACGGTGGAAGGGTCCGATGGATCTCAGCCCGGTCTGGTTGGGCCTGATGGAGATGAACGTCATCCGTGAATTTCTGTCGGATGTCGTCTGGGGAGAATTGGATTACCTGCTCACCGATCTGCCGCCCGGCGCGGCGGCGGATAAGCCGCCCGTGATGGCCGGATTCATTCCGGATTTGGCCGGCGCCATCGTCGTGACCACGCCGTCGGAGGTGGCCTCCGATGTCGTGCAAAAGTCGGTGACCTATGCGCGCGATATGGGTATCCGGGTCCTCGGCATGATCGAGAACATGAGCGAATACCGCTGTCCCTCGTGCGGCGCGGAGCACGAACTGTTCGAAGGCAATACCGAGGCCATGTGCGAAGCCTTGGACGTGCCGCTCCTCGGGCGCATTCCCTTTGACCGCACGCTGGCCCGCACGTTCGACAAGGGGGCGCCGCTCCTGGACGACACGTATCCGACGATCCGCCGCTATCAGAAAATCGCCGAACGCGTCAGATCAATATTGGATTACAAGAAAGTGTTGGCCGAGAAACTCTGAATTCCGTCAAAAGGATTCGCCATGAAATTTGTGTGTCTCAACTGCGAAACCTATATGAATTTCGAAAAGGTCGAGAAGCCCGCCGAGGGCTCGCTAGGTGTCTTCTTCGGGTGTCCTTCCTGTGGCGCGAAATTTTCGATGGTGACCAATCCCGGGGAGACCCAGATGGTCAGTTCCCTCGGGGTGCAGCTTGGCGGGCG
>DATFCE010000044.1:0-12324 GCA_035253365.1 Nitrospiraceae bacterium | reverse complement strand
GTGGGTGGAAAAGAGTCCAGCCTGTCATTTTCCACGGACGTTCGGGTGAGAGGCAATCCGAATGCGCCAGTGACGTTAATCGAATATTCCGATTTCACCTGTGGATTTTGTAAAAAGTTCTTTCTCGAAACGTGGCCGCGTATTCAAAGCAAATATGTCGAAACGGGAAAGCTCCGATTCGTCTATCGAGATTACCCACGCGCATCGCAGGGCCCGGCGGTAGATGCGGCTATGGCCGCGCGGTGCGCGGGGGACCAGGGCCGCTATTGGCTCATGCATGATCGACTCTTTGATGGTCGAGTCCAGTATGCTGAACTACAGCGCCATGCGAAAACGATCGGACTGGATGTGGGTCTCTTTACCAAATGCATGCAGGAAGCGCGGCACACTGATAGTATCTTTCGGGACAAGGATGAAGGTCAGGAATTGGGATTTCGTGGAACGCCCGGATTTCTTCTCCTGAAAACGGATGGCATGGAGAAGGAGCCGGCAATCGCCATTCCCGGCGCGTTCCCATTCGAAGTGTTTGAGGAACAGATCGATCGTTTGCTCAAGGTTGCGGCTCGCAAGTAATTCACTCTGTCAGACTCTAGCCAGAAGGATACTAAGGATCTATGGGACAGGAACAAACATTTTGGAAGGTCGAATGCGAAGAGGGTGAACCGGATCTTTTGGTATGCATGTCGTGTTTGAACGAGGTGTTTCTCCGCAAAGTACCGATGCCTGATTGTCCGACCTGCCACGGCGTCTCCACGTATGAAGCGTTTAGCCTTGAGTCAATTCGTGACTGGGGCACCGAAGAATTGATCGAGAAAGCAGAACGCGCAAACGCCAATGACGAGCAGGAGGCGCGAGAGCCGACGCACAATCCTGAGTCCGAGGTCAGCGAGATCTAGAGGAGAGTTTTCCGTGTCCGTCGCACGTCCCTTCCTAATCGGCCCGCAGTGGCGATCAACCACTCTGACGGCCCCTATCATGGATCCCTTCACGAGGGAGAAAATAACCGACGTCTGCCAAGCTGGAAAAGAGGCGGCGGAAGAAGCCGTCAGCAGCGCGGTTCAGGCGTTTCCCCTCATGCGCCACCTCTCTGCCTATGCTCGATCCAACGCGTTGGTCAGGATTGCCGAATCCATTGCTGGTCGGCATGACGAACTGGCCCGCACGATGACCGCTGAAGCGGGAAAGCCCATTTCCGATGCGCGCCGCGAGGTGAGCCGGGCCATTCAAACGTTTACCGTCGCTGCAGAAGAAGCGAAACGGATCCCAGGAGAAGTTGTTCCGTTAGATCTCACTCCGGGTACGGAGCATTATCTCGGGATCACTCAGCGCTTTCCGATCGGGCCGGTGCTCGGTATTACGCCATTTAACTTCCCGCTCAATCTCGTCGCACATAAGGTGGCTCCGTGCCTGGCGGTCGGCAATCCCATAGTCTTAAAACCGGCGCCGCAAACTCCGCTCACCGCTCTCTTGTTGGGAGAAATTGTGCTCGAGGCGGGACTTCCGGCGGGGGCGCTCAATGTCGTTCCTTGCGACAATACGGTCGCCGAAGGATTAGTCACCGATGCACGATTCAAAATGTTGAGCTTTACGGGCAGCGCCGCGGTCGGCTGGATGCTCAAGGCAAAATGCGGGAATAAACGCGTCGCCTTGGAGTTGGGGGGAAATGCGGGGGTCATTGTCGAACCCGATGCCGACCTAGATCGTGCCGTTCAACGCTGTGTGGCGGGCGGATTCGTCTATGCCGGGCAAACGTGCATTTCCGTTCAGCGGGTGTATGTGCATGAGACTGTCTATGCGTCGTTTCTAGAAAAACTTCTCCCCCGCGCCGCCAAGGTGAAAGTCGGAGATCCAAAGGACGAGGCCACGGTCATCGGACCTCTGATTGACGAGGGCGCCGCCCGACGCATCGAGGAATGGCTCGAAGAGGCCGTCGCCAATGGGGCGTGTGTTCGGGTCGGGGGCAAGCGAGCGGGATCACTCTTTGAAGCGACCGTCGTCACCGACGTGTCGCCCGACATGAAAATATCTTGTCGCGAGGTGTTTGGTCCCGTGATCACGGTCGCCCCGTACCGCCGATTTGAGGAGGCGTTGACCGCTCTGAACGACTCCGCCTATGGATTGCAAGCCGGAGTGTTTACTCGCGACATCAACAAATTGTTTCATGCCTATCGCACGCTCGAGGTCGGGGCGGTCTTGGCCAATGAAATCCCGACTTTTCGGGCGGACCACATGCCGTATGGCGGCGTCAAAGATTCGGGATTGGGTCGCGAGGGCGTGCGTTATGCGATCGAAGAAATGACCGAACTGAAGCTTCTCGTCCTGAATCTCGGCTCACCCGAATAGGCTTGTTCCTTCCACCGTGCCGCGCTCAGCGTGCTCAAAAAAATCTCTTCCTCCATATTGCGGAAACAGGTGCAACTTGGTACAACTGCGACCCGGTGTCGCGAGAACCGGCGTTCGATTGATGCGACGCGCGAGTGTCCATCAGCGCTCGCCGGAAAAGAAGCCAGTGGGAGGGGGAGTCGGATGACGCGGCGAAGGGAGGTACGATGGTTCCAACTCATCTGTTTCTGACGCGCGGGGTCGGAGTGCACAAGGAGAAGCTTGCGTCCTTCGAACAAGCCTTGCGCAGTGCAGGCATTGCGTACTGTAACCTGGTGAGCGTGTCGTCCATTCTTCCGCCGGCCTGTAAGATTATCCCAAGAAAGCGAGGCGAACAACTTCTGAACCCCGGGGAAATCACCTTCTGCGTCATGGCACGGTCCGAGACTAATGAACGCAATCGACTGATTTCCGCCTCAGTAGGTCTTGCGATTCCCACTGACCGGCGTACCTATGGCTATCTGTCCGAGCACCATGCCTATGGCGAGACCGATGAGGAGTCGGGCGAGTACACGGAAGACCTCGCCGCCCAAATGCTTGCGACGACCTTGGGCGTGGAATTCGATCCTAACTTAGCCTGGAAAGAGCGCGAACAGGTCTTTAAGATGGGTGGCAAGATCGTCCGTACCATGAATATTACGCAATCGGCGATCGGGAAGGCGGGTCGGTGGACGACTGTGGTTGCGTGCGGAGTGTTTGTGCCACTCGAGAATTTGCCAAAATCCCGCCGGCGCTGAACGGGTGTTGGAAATCGATGGTCGGCGTCAGAATAGCGGTCGCAATGGCGGTGATTCTATGACGCTTCCTTTGGGCTGGCTCGGCCCCGATCAAAATTTTCTCGCCTTGGATGAGCCTTGGTGCCATCCGGATCAAGCGGGAGTCTACATCCTTCCCGCCCCCTACGAACATACTTCTAGCTATGTGTCGGGATCGGACCATGGGCCATCGGCCATTCTCGAGGCTTCACAGCAGGTTGAATTGTACGATGAGACGCTCGGGGTTGAGACTTATCGGGCCTGGGGCGGAATAGCGACAGCGGCTCCCTTAGACATGCATGGACGAGTCGATCGAGAAGCCGTTGATGCCATCTATGCGTATGTTCAGCCTCATATTGCGGCGGGAAGGTTCGTTCTGACGTTGACGGGAGAACATACCGGCGCCTTGGGAGCGATTCGGGCGCACGCCCGCGTTTATCCCGATCTCTGTATCGTCCAGATCGATGCGCACGGTGACCTTCGATCGGCGTATCAAGGCAATCCATTCAGTCATGCCAGCGTGATGGCGCGCGTCGTCGATGACGGCTTGCCGCTCGTGCAGGTGGGTATCCGATCTATTTCCACCGAAGAAATCGACCTGATCAACCGCACCAAAACTATCGCCACGTTTTTTGCCTCCTCCATTCTCGACCCTTCGGGGCCTTACGGGGGACAAGCCACTCAGTGGGTGCCGGAAGTCATTAAGGCGTGTACGGGGCCGGTCTATCTGACGTTCGATTGCGACGGTCTGGATGCTTCTTTGGTGCCGGCTCTCGGAACGCCGGAGCCGGGCGGTTTGGGATGGTACGATATGCTGACCCTCGTGACGGCGCTCGCGAAAGGCCCGGGGATTGTCGGGATGGATATCAGTGAAATTGCTCCCATCGAAGGATTTGTCGCGCCCCAATTTACGGTTGCCCGATTAATCTACCGCATGCTCGGCCGCGTGCACGCCGCCAGGCGAACCCCTTAGCCGAGCCGGCAACTCCAGTCTTTTCATTCGATGCATTCGATGCCCCCGGCTCACGCGATTCGTATTAACCGATTTTTCACGCAGCAAGGAATGTGTTCCAGGCGCGAAGCCGATCGCCTCATCGAAGAAGGCCGAGTGACGATCAACGGATGTAGGGCCGACCTCGGAGATCGCGTGTATCCCGACGATGTGATCACCAAGGATGGCATCGTAGTGCCGTGGGGAAACCGGCCGATCTACATCAAGTTTCACAAGCCGATCGGCGTCACGACGACCAGCGAACCGCACGTTCGGGACAATATCATCGCTTATATCGGGCATCCGGAGCGAATCTTTCCCATCGGGAGATTGGACAAGGATTCGTCCGGTCTCATTTTGCTGACCAATGACGGGGCGATCGTCAACCGAATTCTACGGGCCGAGCATCACCACGAGAAAGAGTATCTTGTGCAGGTCGACCGGAGCTTCGATCAGACGTTTCTTGATGGAATGGCCGGGGGGGTGGTCATTCTGAATCGCGTGACTCGGCCTTGCGTAATTTGGCGAGTGGGGCCTCGAAAATTCCGCATCATCCTGACGGAAGGACGGAATCGTCAAATTCGACGGATGTGTCACGCGCTCGGCTACCGTGTCGTCGCGCTTCACCGGACCAGGATCATGAACGTGACCATTGATAGCCTGCCGGTCGGACGGTGGGAAAATCTTACGGGACCCGAGCGGGAAGAGCTGATGCGGGTCTTGGCCGAGCGGCAGGAGAAAGAACCGTAGTTGGAGGCCGACTCAGTCTTTAACCGACACGGGAAGGGACACGGTCAGATCGGACTTGTGTTCAACCGACTGATCTTGTTCTGAAGCCACAGCAAAAGTATCCGGTCTACGTTCGGCCGGCGTAACCCCCCGGCTCATGAGCAGATTCACAAGCGCCACAATGATGCTGCCGACTATCAATGCAGAGCTGGTGGCGCGAATCGTTTTCGTGCCTTCATCGCGCATATCCTTCGCGACATCCGCGACTGTCTCCAGCAACCGATCCAGCGCCAGACTGACCTGAATCAGTTTAGGCCCCGAATTGTCGGCGGCTTGATGCTCCGCCTTTGTTCGCAGGTTCGCCGCATCTTCGGCCGAGCGGGACGACCACATTTGAACCATCAGGCTGATCGTTCGGCTGGCCGCCGCAAAATACGCGTCGAGGCTTTCACTGACGGCGCGGAGATCCTCGGGCTCGCTCCGGCCGCTGCGCGAGACACGCAGGCTGGCGGCAGCGTACCGGTCGATCGCGTGCTGAATGCGCGCTCGCTGGTCCGGCAGGGAGGCCGTAATGCGCTCGAAGTCTTTTTTGGCCGGCGCCTCCACCGCCCGGATGATACTGGTCCGGTAGCGAATAATATCGGCCGAAATATGGGCAAGATCCGTGGCCGCCAGCGTGTACTCCGTGTACATGATACGAAGGTCCTGATCGATCTGGCTCAAGGCTTGCGCGCCCATGAAGCCGAGTCCTGCGATCAGCAGACTGATGAAGATTTGACGCCACGTCGGACGATAGGGTCGTAAGAGTCGTGGGGCCACAGTTGCTCCATTGAACGGTCAACAGCCGAACAGGCCGGCGCCAAAGCGTTAATCCAGCACCACGCGCCGATCAACATGGGAAACCAGCGTGGAGTCATTCGAGACGAAAATGACCGACCACGACTCATCCTTCGAGCACAGTCGCCGCAGGATCGTTTCGCGCGTGGAGGGTGCGATACTCATGAGTGTGCCATCGAGAATGAGAATCTGCGGACGCGTGACGATCGCGCGCGCGATTAAAATCCGCTGGATTTGATTGCTCGTAAAGGTTTTTCCGCTTGGTTGGACGACCGTTCGCAGTCCCAGCGGAAGTTCGTCCACTTCCTCTTCCATCTCCACAAATCGAAGGGCCCATCGGACATCCTCATACGAGATGAGCGGGCGGGCGATCGTAATATTCTCTTCGAGCGTCCCTTCGAAGAGGGTCAGCGGGGAGTCCAGGACAAGGCCTCGACAGGCGTTCAGCGATTCCATGTTGACGTCGCGAAGATCGATCCCGTTATAACGGATCACCCCGCTGGTCGGGGTGTAGAGCCCAGCCAACAGCCGGGCCAGCGTCGTCTTGCAGCTACTGGTGCTGGAGAAAATGGCAAGCTTCTCGCCCGGCAACACCTCGAGGTTGAAATGTGTAATCAAGGGCTCTGCGCCGGGGTAGGCAAACTCGACGTCTTTACAGGTCAACCGGACGCCGTGAATATGGGGATCGGGAAGCGCAATCGCTGAGTGCCCGCTCACGGTATCCTTCGGCTGTGAGAACAGGAACGCTAAGTGATCCAGTGAGGTAAAAAAATGGTACATGGCGTAAATGCGTTTCGTGACCGTGTCCATGCTCTGCAGAAGACTGCCGACGATGACTTCCGCCGCCACGAACTGTCCCAGGGTGATTTGTCCGATCGATAGCAACCAGCCGGCCATGCCGATGAGGCCGCTGTGCCCAAGGGCTTGCCACACATACGACCCCTTATATTGGCGGTGCAGAATATCGGATCGCCGCTTGCGCGAGACGACATAATCGTTTACCAGCGCATCGGTCTTCCTGAGGAGGAGGGGAGTGCTGAGCGTGGCTTTCAGATGAAGGACATTGTCGGTAATATTCTGCATCCAATTCGTGATTTCATAGTGTAATTTGTTGACCTTCATCGTGATGCGGAGACCGCCACGACTCGGAAGCACGATAGCGGCCAGAAAGCCGGCCAAGAGAACGAGATCGAACACGAGAAAATAGGGATGATAGAAGATCAGCATCGTCATCCCGACCATCCCGCCGACCATGACGTTCATCAGGTCCACGAGCATGGCGACCAGGGCTCGAGGCGCCTGCTCGGCCTCGAAGAAATAATTGACATACTTCGACAGCGGCGCCTCATCCTTGAAACGGGGGAGTTGCTGAGTGAGCGCCAGGGAGATCCGGGTGTACAAGCGTTGAACCAGAATCTCCACCGAGCGAGTCTGTAAAATGCGTAAGCCGGCCACGAATAGGAGCGTCAATGCCATGATGCCGGTCAAGGTGACGATCATAATCGGTTGGATGGCGAACGCGAAGGTATTGACCAGCTCTTGCACCGTCAGGGGAACGATCAACGAAAACAAACCGATCGCCAGCGCATAGGAGGCAATGAGCGCGAAGATTTTCCGTTCCAATTGAAACAGGAGAAGAAGACGGGCGATCGTATCTTTAGTCAATCCGGGCTGACTGTGCGGATAAAGGGGAGCGGGATTGGTCATGACGAAGATATCCATGGGGCCACGGCAGCGTCTCCATCATGGAACGGCCGATCAGACCTCATGTCAAGCGTGTAGGTGTCCGCGGCCGGCATGTATAGCCTATCAGAGGCCACCAGAGAATGCCACAACACGGCGGTCTTATTGGATAGCCTTATAACTGACCGGCGTCGCGCCGGCCGGGCTCTTCGCCCACGTTCCGATAGCCCATTGATAGAAGGCCAGTGCTTTTTGGTAATCCGCTTGAGCGCGAATCCACTGGCTCTCTGAATCGACGGCGTTGCGCTCACGCAGATTGACGAATAGAACGCTGGTTGCGCCCAAGCTGAAGCGAAACCGCTCGCCTTCTTCCAACGTTCTGGCCATCTGCAACGCCTGATAGGATGCGGCGATCCGCTCTTTGGCGCGTTCAATCGCTGAGAGGGCGTTGTCGACGTCCACGAGAATTTGTTGTTCGCGATATTTCTGGACGAGCACCAAACGGTCGGCTCTCCCCTGCGCCTCGAGCACCTCGCCACGCGCCCGCCGCTGAAGAAATGGAATCCGCATTTCCAATCCGAATCGATAGCCCAAGCCCAGGACAAATTTTTCGGGATTGCGGGCCGGCGCGGCTTCCGCATCCAAGCTGGGAAGAAGATTGTTCTTGGCCAATTCCAAATCGATATTGTTAAGCTTCGCCTCGATCTCCACTTCGCGCACTTCGGGCCGGACCGCGCGGGCGCTTAACTTTTGCGCGCGCACCGCGTCGCTGGACGGGAGGTCGATTTCTTTGGGAAATTCCGCCGCGCGATCAAGCGGCGGCGTCGTCGGCGCGTCTCCTTCCCATAGGAACATCGAAAGCTTGTACTGCTCCTGCTCAACGGCGCGGGTCCCGCCGATCAACATTTCCCGGCGGCGTTGCACTTCCTGGTTCGCCTCCACGACATCCAGCGGAGCCACCGCGCCTGCCTTGGCGCGCTGCTCGATCTGTTTCAACCGATCTTCTGCGATCCGAAGCGCGCGCTTCTGCACGTCGGCAAACTTGATGGCCGCGATCCAGTCCCAGTATTGATTGGCGGCGGCGACAAACAGATCTTGTCGGGTTTGCGCGATCTGCACTTCCGCGCGGGGATCGGCGAAGCCGGACCGCTTCAGTTCGGCGCTTTCCGGGTTGGTTTTCAGCCCTCTGAGAATAGGAATAAAAATACCCAAGAGGGCTTGGTTGTTGGGGCCAAGTTGGAGATCGGGGATAATCGCGTCACCGATGGCGCGGCGATATCCGGCGATGCCCCTGACCCCGGAGGGATCTCTCAGTTCTATAAAAGTGTCATTAAACCCGCCGGTTCGGGAATCGACCGATCCTCTCGGGATAAATCGCTCCAGCTCGGTGTCGTTGACGAGAACGGGTTCAAACGCCCCCAATGCCTTCAGAAATCGCCCTCTTGCGACGATCTTTTCCGTGCCGGTGCCTTGCAGTAATGGATGAGATCGATCAACCCACGCCAGGACTTCGTTCAAAGACAGCGGAATAGGAGGCAAGGCCCTTGAAGGGCTGACATCCGCGGCGGCGGCCGCTGCATGGGCGGATAAGAGCAGGGCCCAAAGCGCCAGCGCTGCGTTGATGCGACAAATTTGAATCATCACAATCTCCTTTCGCTCAAACCGCTCGGAAAAATAATGATGGCCGCGCGTGAAAAGGAGGCGATAAAGGCAATCGATGTAGGCACCGATTACTTACTGCTTCTGCCGGCTTTGGGCAGAAGGGTATCAATCAAAGACGGCGGGCCTTCCTGATAATCGGGGGGGAAGAGGTTAAAGCGCCGCCACAACTCATACCACAAGGGAACCCGATTGAGAATGACCCAGCCCATGACTTTGGTGCCTTGACGGACATGAGCCTGTTCCGGCCAGGGCCGGTCCTCGGGGTCCGGGACCACCCAAAACCGATAATTACCTTTGCCGTCATCGACCTGGTCCACGACCTTGATGATGCCGCTGTACGTGCCGGCCATCAATTCCGGCCACGCGGGAAGCGGAATGGCGGGAATCCCGTAGAACAGCAATCGAACCTTGCGGCCGACATTCAAAAGGGGCGCATCCAGTCCATCGGCGACCATCTCGGCGGCCTTGTCGGCGCTCAAGGGGGAGATGCGGACCAGCTTATCGCCCTGTTTGACCGTCTCGCCGATACCGACCTGCGCCATCCGCACGACCGTGCCGTCGATGGGAGCCACGATGCGACTCGCGACTCGTCGCTGCGTCGCATTGGACAGACGCAATTCAAGGGTCGCAAGCTGGTCGGCTGCGCGGGCGGCGTCCGCGATCGCGCCTGCCCGGTTGGCTTCTGCTTCCAAGAGGCGCTGCACGACATCGGCGTTGATTTGCTCGCGCCCGAAACTCAGGGCCTTCATGGCTTGCTGCGCTTCGCTCAACATGGCCTCGGCAGCCTGAAGATCCGCCTTGCTCGCGATGGCCGCCTGAATGGCCAGCTCGAGCTCTCGTTGGGAAACCAAGCCTTGCGACGCGAGCTGCCGATGGCGATCCACGTTGAGTTCCGCCGTATCTACGGCGACTTTAGCGGCGAGAATCCGTTGCTCGGCGGCCCGGATTCGATTGCTTGATTCGCGCACACGGGCGTCCGCGGAAGGCACGGCAGCCTTGACCAGGTTTTCCATCTCTTTAATGCGCTTGTCCAACTGATCGGCTCGCTCCAAGGCCGCCTTCCGATTTTGCTCGAGCGCGACTTTGGATTGTTCAAGAAGCGACAGCAGTTCAGGCGCCATGAAATTCGGATCGACATCGTCCAGCTCCAGGATCAATTCACCCTGTTTCACACGGACTCCTTCGTACACGTGCCACTTCTTAATGCGCCCCGTGATTTGCGCCTCGATATCCTGAGGTCGCTCGTAGGGAGAATAGGCGGAGAGCTGGCCCGTGGCAGTGATGGTTTGTGTCCAGGGAATGAACGCGATGATCAGGAAGAAGAACAGCAGGAGCTTGATCGCGATCCGACCGTATCGACGCAAGTACTCAGGGACTTTGACCAGTTCCCAGGCCTGAAGTTTCGCGGAGGTCGCAAAATTATCGACATCGATGTCCTCAAGTCCCGTCGGCTGATCAACGAGCGATCGAATCTTGCCTTTGAGCGAACCGGTCGGCTGCACACATGCCTCTTGCTTGGATGCCATTATAAGAATTCCCTATGGTCCGGTCAAATACCATTCGTTCGTGATCGGCTGTCTATGCCGTTACCGGAGGCGGGATTGCGCCATAACCCCCGAGCGGCAGCTTGACCCGTCACCGCCGGAAAGACTAAGGTGTTGACCCGCGCGCCGGATATGCAGGGACAGTCAAGAACCCGTGTGGCGTGAGGGTGAAGGGATGAATGGACAACGCGTGAGAAGGAATGCGGCACCCTGGTCGAGCGCGGACCAGACGCCGGTCCCTCTGGTCGGTGTGCTGGGAGGAAGCCGGACGGATTTCCCGGTGCTGGAAAAAGCCGTGGCCGTGCTGACGCAACTGGGAATTCCGAGCGAATTATTGGTCGTGTCGGCGCACCGCACGCCGGATCGGCTGTTTGCCTATGCCGAACAAGCGCCAGAGCGCGGCATTGAAGTCATTATCGCCGGTGCCGGCGGCGCGGCTCATTTGCCCGGCATGCTGGCGGCCAAAACTTATTTGCCGGTCATCGGGGTGCCTATTCCCACCGAAACTCTCCGCGGGCTTGATTCGCTCTTATCCATTGTACAAATGCCGCGCGGCATTCCCGTTGCCACGGTGGCCATCGGCGGGGGCGAGAATGCCGGCTTGCTGGCCGCGCAAATCCTGGCCGGACGCTATCCGCTGATTCGCAAACGACTGATCCGATTCCGAGCTGAACAAACCCGCGCCGCCATGGCATCCTCCGATGTGCCTTCCGATTCATCGTCAGACGCGGTGCCTACGAAGAAGCGGTAAAACCATGCAGGATGTTTTGGCGCCGGGCGCGACGCTTGGCGTGCTGGGCGGGGGGCAACTGGGGGCAATGTTCGCGCAGGCGGCGCGCCGTCTGGGCTATCGTGTCGCGGTGTGGGATTCCGATTCCGATGCTCCCGCTCTGAAAATCGCCGATCGCACGTTCACGTCATTGTTCACGGATGAGAGGTCGTTATCGGAGTTTGCACGTTGCGTCGGCGCGGTGACGTATGAATGGGAAAATATCCCCGTGCAAGCGGCGTCGGCGATCGAGCGGGCGATTCCCATGAGGCCGTCCAGCCGCATCCTAGGCTTGCTGCAAAATCGCTTGGAGCAGAAGACATTTCTTGCCGACCGCGGATTCCCGGTCGCCCCGTTCCGTACTGTGAGCGACCCGGATGAACTGCTCGCCACGGCGCAAGCCGTGGGCTTTCCTTCAATTTGCAAAATCGCCACGGCGGGCTACGACGGTAAGGGACAATGGCGGCTGACCGATCCACGCGGTGTGCCGGCTGTACGAGAGGTGTTACATCAAAGCAGACAAGCGCACAGCCGATGGATTGTGGAACAATTTCTGCCCTTCGAGAAAGAACTCTCCGTGTTGGTGGTTTGGGGGACCGATGGAGACTGTCGTCTCTACCCCGTCGTGGAGAACCTGCACGAACAGGCCATCTTGCGCGCCACCCGTGTTCCGGCGTCCATCGATCCAGAGCGCACCGAACAGGCTCTGCATTTGGCCGCGTCCGTCGTGCGTGCTTTGGAAGGCGTCGGCGTATTTTGCGTGGAAATGTTTCTGATGCCTGATGGCGGGTTGCTGATTAACGAGATCGCGCCGCGGCCGCACAATTCCGGGCATTACACGCTGGATGCCTGTTCGGTCTCCCAGTTTGAGCAACAGGTTCGAGCCGTGTGCGGTCTTCCGCTCGGGGAGGTGCGCTTGCTTACCCCGGCCGCCATGGTCAATCTGCTAGGCGATGATCTGACTTGCGCCAC
>DATFCE010000043.1:0-5902 GCA_035253365.1 Nitrospiraceae bacterium | reverse complement strand
CGCTTCGAACCGTCATCTCCCATTTGGTATAAGCGGGATCCTTCGGGATAAAATATTTTGATAGTCCGACGATCTTGCATTAGCATCATCGAATGACCGAGATCAGTATATCTGCATATCCGGCACCCAGGACGGATCCTTTGATCCCGCGGCTTTATGAATGCTGCGACACGCCAGATGCGTGGAGAGACCTTTTGGATGATTTCAGTGCCGAGATGGGAGCCGTCTCCGCTGTCGTGCAGCGCCTGAGACTCGATGGCGTCCGGGCTCATTCATTCTGGATAGTTCATGACACACGGATCGATATGCGGGGATATCAATCTCTTATCTCCGATACCGGGAATCCGCGCTTGGAGGGCAAACGATTTCCCAATGCCGCCAAACGTTTGGTGTTCGACGACGATCTCTTTGCCCCAGAGGAATCCTCCTTGAAGCAGTCGCTACAAGACCGATTGGCACAACTCGGTTTGGGCAAGTTTCTCGGGTGTCTCATCCCAGTTGATGACAATGAATTCGTGGCGCTAGCGCTTCATCGCGAAATGGGCGCCCCCGGCGATTTTTCGGCTTATCAGCTCGAACGGTTAGTTCAACTACAGCACCATTTCACCAAAGCTGTCCGCCTTTCCGGTCTCGTGGCCCGTGGCCGGGTACTGGGAAATGTAATGGACGCGACGCTCAATCGCTTGAGGTTTGGTGTCGTTGTCTGCGGGATCGACGGCCTCGTAGTCTGGGCTAACTCGCTGGCGGAAGCGATATTGAGCCGCAGCCCTCAGCTAAGACTGCACAATGGGAGACTCTGTTGTACCAGTTCGGCAAGACAGCGACAGCTGGCTCAGGCGCTCGCCAACCAGAGTAGCGCAGCAAGACCGACGTGGCTCCGCTTTGATTCCGGCGGCGGTCTCCTGCAAATCGCATTGCAAAAATTGCAGAATGCACGAGAAAATGGCCCATTCTTCATGGTTGTGGTGTCAGATGGGCACAGCCACGGCCAAGTCGCTCCTGAAGCGCTTCAGGAACTGTTCAGTCTCACAACTGCAGAAGCTCGGCTGGCAAGCGCGTTCGCTGGCGGAGCCACTCTTGAAAACTATGCAAGTGCAAAGGGCATTGGGCTAGGAACTGTTCGCTATCAGATTAAGCAGGTCTTTTCAAAGACAGGAGCAAAAAGCCAGGCCGATCTGATGCGTCAGATTCTTTGCTGTGCCGCCGCCCAAATCATTGAATGAAGTGAAAGTGGGCCAGCGAGGGTATCCGGATGAGGTTATGAAGTTGTCTGGACTCTAGGTGCAAGCAGGCGTGTCCACTAAAGCAACTCGAATGGGCCTCGAAAGCCAGTCTAGTGCGCTCAGGGCCAAGGAGGAGCGTGGTGAGCTAGCTATCCGCCAGACACCATCAGCGGTACAGGCAAAACGGTGTCTGTCTCGTCGAGGATATCGAACGTGTATCTCCCCTCCGCGTCGACATTAACTGAGTAGCTCATGCGGTCCCGTACATGATTGTTTTCATCAAATGTCAGCACCGTAGGTTCCAATGACGTAATCTGGCTTTCATCGACATAGACGGAGTTACAGATGATGAGCTGGTCGCCGGGCTGACAGGTCCGCGCTGCAGCTCCGTTGAGAATGCAGCACCTCGACCCGCGTTCACCAAGGATAACGTAAGTGGATATCCGAGCGCCAGAATTCTTGTTCCAGATCTCGACAAACTCCATAGGCAGGATGCCGGCTTCCGCGCAATGATCAGGATCTAGCGTGATTGATCCATGATAGTTGAGGTTTGCTTCAGTCACGTAGATGCCATGCAGTTTGCCTGCGACCAGCTTTCTCATATTCCCTCACCTCATTTTCGGTGGCGCTTTATTAGCGGAATATAAGGCGAACGGGAAGGCACCATATATTCGATGCTCAGGCGTCCGTGGAGGACGTCTGAGCATCGTCATATGGAATCGCTTCTTCGAACCACAAGCATCCATCGCTATCCATCACCTGACATCTCGCGTCTTCACCTTGTCGCATCGCAATGCAGACATGACCGATGATCTTCCACGGCCGAACCCCTTTGGGCGATCCACACGGGTCGACGCTGGCGATTCATGATGAAACTCATCGCTGCTAGCGCGGAGCGGGGCGATGGTTTCGCGATCATCGACGCTCGCAAAGTCATCTGCAGATCCGCCAGCCGATAGGATGAGATGCGGACATCCCTTCCCCGCTGATACGACCTCGACGCCTAGCGTACCGGCGCCGGGCACGAGCGGTATCCTAGGCCCGCCCAACGATTCCATGCCGGCTTCGATGGTTTGCGTCATCTTGCTGCGAAGGCTTTAGCGTCGAGCACTGTCGTCATTGTCAGAGCACCTTCGAGAGAAATTCCTTCGTGCGGGGATCGCTAGCGCGGGTGAAGAATTCGGCCGGAGGCGCGTGTTCGACGATGACGCCCTTATCGGTGAAATAGATGTGATCGGCGGCTTCGCGAGCAAATCCCATTTCGTGAGTGACGAGAATGCAGGTCATGCCGTCCTCGGCGACCTTCCTGACCGCGGCGAGCACTTCCTTCACCATCTCGGGATCAAGGGCTGCGGTGACCTCGTCGAACAGGATGACCTCCGGTTCCATGCAAAGCGCGCGCGCAATCGCGACACGCTGTTGTTGGCCGCCTGAGAGCTCGCCGGGATAGGAGTTCGCCTTGTCAGGCAGACGCATATCCGCGAGCAGCTTCCGCGCCCGCTCTTCCACCTGTCGCCGCGGCTGTTTGAGGACCTGGATCGGCGCCATCGCCACATTTTCGAGGACGGTCTTATGGGGGAACAGGTTGTACTGCTGAAACACCATACCTACGCGGTGACGGAGCTTGACCTGGTCCAGCTTCGGATCGCTGACCTTGATTTCGCCAACGTTGATTGTGCCCTCGTTGATCGGCGTCAGACCGTTGATCGTTCGAAGGATCGTCGATTTTCCCGATCCCGAGGGGCCGATGATGGCAACGACCTCACCTTTGCGAATGTCCATGTCGATGCCGCGAAGAACCTCGAAAGCACCAAAGGACTTGCGGACGCCACGAAGCGAGATCAATGGCTGAGAGTTTGAAGAAATGGTCATATCAGCACCTCATTTCGTGCGGAATCGGCGTTCGAGCATCAGCGACAGCCGGTTGATCGGCCAGGTATAGAGAAAGAACATTGCCAGCAGAGCGAGATACATCGGGATGAGTACGCGCGAGTCGCTTTGCGCTTGAACGGCGGCCTGCGTCCTTCCGAGCGCTTCTTCAACGCCCACGATCATTGAAAGCGGCGTCGCGGTGAGAAGCAGCGCGTAGAGATTCATCCAGGGCGGTATCATCCGCGTGATGCATTGAGGCAAAATGATCCGAAACAGTGTCGAACGACGGCTGTAACCAAGCGCCTCCGCCGCTTCCCATTGACCGCGCGGAACCGACTTGACGGCGCCTCGAACGATCTCCGAAAAATTGGCGGCGACCGGAAACGAGAAGCCGATCGTTGCCCGCAGCCAGCTCGGCAGCTGGATGACCGCTCCGCCGACATTGATCTGATAAGGCATCAGGAAGATGCAATAGAAAAGCAGCACCAGCCAGGGCGCGTTGCGAAACAGCTGCGTCGCAAGCTTTGAGGGTGTTCCGACGATCCAGCCCGGGGAGAGTTGTCCGAGGCCAAGAAAGGTCCCGATCATCGTGCCGATGACAATGGCGAGAAGGCTCATCAGGATGTTCAGGGCAAACCCCTGAAGGACGAAGGGCATCCATTCCAGTATTTGTGCAAGCAGATTTGTCGAATTCATTGTCCGTCTCCCAAGCCAAATCCTGGCAGGCGCATCGCGGCTTCGACCCTGTTGATGATAAAGACGACAGCACCCGTCAAAATCAGGTAGATCACGAGCATCACGTTCATCATTTCGATGGTGTTGAGTGAATCCGACCAGATCTGATTGGAAACGTAGAGAAGCTCAGCGACACCGACCGCATAGGCAACAGTCGTTGCCTTGGTCAGGTCAACGAGATTGTTCGCCAATGAGGCAAAGGAAAATCTGAGCGCAAGCGGTACGATTACCGAAAAGAAGGCTTGTCTGCGGTTATAACCAAGCGCCAGCGCTGCTTCCTCATAGGAAGAGTGGACGGCGCCGACGCCCGCGCGGAACGTCTCGACGTTAAAGGCCCCGGAGTAGAGCGACAAGGATATGACGGCCCACGTGAAGCTTCCGATCAAGGGCTGCGGCAGTCCGATGTCGTTCTGTCCGACCGGCATGATGCTCCCGACCGCGAAGTAGAAGAAATACATCTGCACGAGCAGTGGCGTATTGCGGAACAGGGCGACGTATCCGCGGACGACCGCTGCGGCCGGGCCCTTGCTCAATGTGAGGATGGCCGCCCCGGCCGCCCCGATGACGATCGAGAAAATTGCGCTGGCAAGGATAAGCAGCAGCGTATTGCCGAGACCTGTAACGAAGCGGTCAAAGTCGAACGCATCGTAAAAGATCGTCAAATTTATCCCCGACGCTGCCAGCTCGCGGAAAAATGTCTGGATGTCCGTAATCATATCCCGATCCTCTGCTGTGTCCGGCGCACTTGTGCGCCGGACAGATGAACGTGCGAGGATTAGTTGATGTGATCTTTCAGCGCGTCATGCATCTTGACGAGGAAAGCAGAATTCTTGATGCCGTTGTCAGCTTCCAGCTTGAGCAGTGTGCCGTCGCGGTGCATTTCGGAGATCATGCCGGCGACGAAATAGCCGAATGGTGCAAACTGGTCAGCCTGACGGACGGCCATGCCCCAAGGCGTATCGGCCTGAATGGGCAGGGGCATCTGGTAGTCAGCCCATTTTGCATTCGAAAGGCGAACGTTGATCTGGTTGTCGTCTTCGAGAAGGCCGATGCAACGACCCTGGGTCATCGCGGCTTCCGTCTCGGCGGTACCTGCAAACGCAAGGACCTTTACACCGAACTCTTCCTGCGCAGGCTTGTTATACCAGGCACCCTGAACAGCGCAGACCGTTTGACCGGAGATCTGGCTCCATTCCGTTGCCTTGACGGTCTTCGGAAGAAAAACCGTGTAGCCGGACGAGTAGTAGTTGGGGTGGACAAAAGCGACGATCTTTCGCCGTTCCGCGGTATCCGAGGCCGACGCGATCATCAAATCAATCTGGCCTTGCGCCAGGAATTCGAAGCGGTTGGCAGACGTGACTTTCACGAACTCGGCCTTCACGCCGAGAGCGTCGGCAATTTTTTTGCCGATATCGACTTCCATGCCTTTGAAGCTGCCGTCGGAGGCACGATACGACCATGGAACATAGTCATCCTTCGTGCCGATCTTCAATACGCCGGCGGCTTTGACACGGCAAAGCGTGTCGCTGCCGCATTCTATAGACTGGGCCGTGGCTGCGGTCCCCACGAACGCAACGCCGACAGCAAGCGCAAATGCTTTCATACTCATCATTTTCCGTTCCCCTAACGTTTGTTGGGATGATGTAGGCCTTCGGTCGCCGCAGTTGCTTCTTCTTGTCGTTTGCGGAGAGGAAGGTCGGTGCGTCACAACTGTCATGAATATCGGCCATTGCTTCAATCGGAATTCGCTAGTAGTAGCGGAATTACTGATGAACATTACTGAGGGTGAACAAACCTATGCCGCTGCCCGATCTTCATGCGCTCGAGATTGCCGCGACGGTGATCGAGGAAGGCAGCATGAGTGCTGCGGCCGCGCAGCTTGGGATGACCCAATCAGCGGTGTCACAGGCGATGAAGCGCGCCGAAGCTCAGGTGGAAGTAACCCTCGTACATAGGGATCGTCGTCCGCTTGTTCCGACGGAGGCCGGGCGCGTGCTCGTTGCCCATATTAGGGAAATCGCAATCCGCGCGGAACGGGCGATAGAGGAAGTACGGGCCACCGCGTTGCGCCC
>DATFCE010000042.1:0-8986 GCA_035253365.1 Nitrospiraceae bacterium | reverse complement strand
TCGCCGGTTAAGCTCGGGTTCAGCGTCGCCTGGGCGGCGTTCTGGACCGGTGTTCCGATCAAAATCGTGCTGGTGTTACTGCTGTTGGCCATGGGTGTGCATCCGTGGGAGATGCCCGGATTGGCCGTCCTCCTGTTGCTTTCGATTCCTATCGATATCTGGGCGTTGGGGGTCACGGCGAAGACCGTGTTTCTGGATCGCCTTCGCGTCAAAGCGCCGGATGGGATCGGCCTCACGCTGTGGTGGCAGGTCGCGCTCCTCAGCGCCGTGTACGTTCCGATTGCGTATGTCATTCAGACGCAAACCGTGGCGATCGCCAAATCCATTACGACTTCCATCCTGTCTATTTCCCTTCTGCATGGCTTGCCGATAGCGGAAAAGATCAGCATTGAACTGGTGTTGTGGGGGAGCGTGGCGACGGTGATGGCGATCATCCTCGTGCTGGGATGGCTGTTTCTCTTTGGGAAAATCGTGCACAAGCAGGTTCTGTCATCACCACCGGCTGATGCGCCATATCCCGCACTGGTGCGGCAGTGGGATCTCATGAGAGTGCCCGCGGATCAACCGCTTCTTCTCGCCGCCTTTACCGCGACCGGTGTGGTGCTGGTCCTGTTATTCTGGGCTTTTATGCCGGTGACGACGCCTCATCCGCATGAGGAGTACAAAAATAAGGGGCAGGTGGCAAAAGCCCAGCCGCCGCTCAGACCTGCGGAAGCGCTGCATAAGACCGAAAGAGTTATCGCGCAGGCCGAGGCGGCCGTCCAAACCCTCGAAGCCAAGGCTCAGGGGGAGAAGAAAGAAACGAAGGACGGCAAAGACAAGGACAAGGGAGCCGGCTCGGCAAAAGAGCCGTCGCCGAAGGCCGTCCCCGCCAAAGCGGTGAAAAAAGAGATGGCGACCGAGTCGCATGAACACGAGCATGCAGCCGATGGACACCAACACTAGCAGACTTCGCCGGATGAGGAGATTTTTATGAACTACCACGGCGGACATCAACAGACAGCGACCGATGTGCTGCGCCATCACGCCGGACGCATCGTCGGATTGGCGCTACTCATCGGACTGGTCGGCCTTCCTGCTTTAGCCTTATCCCAAGATGCACCCGCGACGACGGCGGCGGTCGCGTACCGGGACATTCCCGGCATCGGCAGTCGCAATATCATTTGGGTCATTGCGCAGCTTCACCTTCTACTGGCTGGGTTCGTCCTGGGCGTGCCTATCTTCGCGTGGTTGTGCGAGATCGTGGGGTGGAAGACCGGTGAAAAACGCTACGATAAACTGGCCAAGGAATTTACGAAACTCCTGACCTCGTCGTACGCGACCACCGCCCTGTTCGGCGGTATCCTGCTGTTCATGCTCATCGGTTTCTATCCCAAGTTGATGAACTATCTGGCGGATATTTTCTTCCCGTCGTTTGTCGCGTACTGCATTTTGTTTTTGTTGGAGACGGTCACCTTGTACCTGTACTGGTATGGCTGGGATTCGATGCAAGGAGGCAAAAAGGGATTTCATATTTTCCTTGGCTTCCTGCTCAACGTCTTTGCCTTCTTCATCATGATCGTGCCCAATTCATGGGCGACGTTTCAGGCCAGCCCCGTGGTCATCGCCGAGGGTTCCGATCTCGCTCGTGCATGGGCCGCCACCTGGAACCCGACCTGGTGGCCGGTCAATATTCACCGTCTGATCGCCAACGTCGTGCTCGGCGGCTATATATGCGGCGCGTACGCCGGGATCCGGTATTTGTCCGCCAAGAGCGCCGAGGAGCGCGAGCACTATGACTGGATGGGGTACGTCGGCAATTTCATCGGCGTGTTCGGCCTTCTGCCGCTGCCGTTCGCCGGCTATTGGCTGATGCGGGAGATTTACCAATACAACCAGCAGATGGGCATCACCCTTATGGGCGGGTTCCTATCCTGGCTGTTCATCCTGCAGGCGATGTTGATCGGCGTGCTGTTTCTCGGGTCCAACTATTATTTTTGGCTGGGTATCACCCATCGGATCCGCGGATCGGAAGTCATGTACCGCAAACCGATCATGGCGATGTTGATCATTCTGCTGCTCTGCCTGGGCGTGTGGATGACGCCGCACAGCTTGGTGGCCTCGCTCGAAGAAGCGCGGAAGATGGGCGGCACGCACCATCCGCTGTTGGGTGTGTTCGGCGTCATGTCGGCCAAAATGACCGTCGCCAATCTCATGATCCTGGTCACCTTCATGAGCTTCATCATGTATTGGCGCGCAGGCAAGGAAGAGACGGCAACCTGGGCCAAAGTGGCCAAGGCGATCATGGGCGGCGTGCTGATTCTCGCGGCGATTGTCGTGATCGTGCTGGGCGTGTGGGGGTATTTCGTCCCCGCGATCATTCGAATCAACTATTTCTCCGTTGCTCAAGTGTTGATCGTACTGTTCGTGATGCTGACGATCACACCGTTGACGGCCCTGCTGCTCAGAAGCGCGCGCACCACAACCGAGATGGTTTGGGGCCGCATGCCTCCGCGAGCCGGGTACGCGCTGGTGCTGAATGCGGTGATGGTCATTCTGCTGATGACGCTCATGGGATACGCGCGGTCGTCTTCCCGAGTGCACTGGCACATCTACGGCGTGATGCGTGATTCATCGCAGTATGCCTATTCTCCCGCGCTGGGGTATGCCGCCGCGTTCATGTCGCTCAATACGTTCTTGTTCTGCATGCTGGTGGCGTTTATTTTTTGGGTCGCCACAATGGGCGACAAGGCGAAGGTATTGGAACCGACCGGAGAAAAAAAGAAAGTACCGGCGGGCGCCTTGCCGGCGATGGCGGGCGGGTCGCCGGCGCTGGATAAAAAAGCGTGAGGTTTTCAATTTTGAGTTTTTAGTTTTGAGTTAACGGGCAACTAAAAACTCATAACTTATAACTCAAAACTAAGGATACTATGAGTGAAGTCGCCTTACTGCAGATTATCGGTCTGTGTGTCATCGGCCTCGGAATCTTAATTCTTCTTTTTATTCAAGCCCGATTCGTCCGGGTCGTGGGGTTCGTCATTATTGTCCTTGGCCTCTTCTCGATGACGGCGTTGGGTGTGCCGCAGATGGCCTCCTTGCCGCCGGTGGAAGAGAAGTTTGATGTCGCCAGCATCAAAACGGCTTCCGATATGGCGGCCATCGGCCAGAAGATTTTTTTCAGCAAAGGGCAATGCGCGCTGTGCCATTCGATCGGCCCCAGCGAGTCGGCGCGATGTCCGGACCTGAAGGGAATCGGCGCGAAACTGAGCCGAGAATTCATTTATGAAAGCCTCACGCAGCCGCAGGCGTACATCTATCTCGATTATCGGCACGAAGGTCCGCCGAAGGAATATCCGGCCCGGATGCCCCATATCAACAAGAATCCGATCGGTCTCTCCAATAACGAAATTCTCTCTGTAATAGCGTTCCTGCAACAAATGAGCGGCGAGCCGATTACGGTCAGCCCGTCGGAAATCACGCAGCCGCAGTCCACGAAGACGGCCTCGGCCGTTGACGTGGCACAGGCAAACTAGGTCTGGCTTTAGGCGAGGAAGGACATGCCATGAGAGGAAACGCGCTGATTAAGCCGGTGATCATTATTGTCGGAACCTATCTCTTTCTGAAGTTCATCCTGCCGTTATTTACGGCACCGCTACCGGCGAGCTTGATCTTTCTTTATATCGCGCTGGTCTCGACCGGCATCGTGATTTTCGCCACGCTCAGCGGCGAATCGACGGATGCGTTCTTCGGCCCGATCTTTCGCTTTTTGAGCGGCGACAATCAGGACGGCACGATGAAGATTGCCCGCCTCCTAGTGCTGGTCCTGTTTCCGCTTCTTGTCGGCTGGCAAACCTATAACAGCACGGCACAAAGCGATGCGCCTCCGGCTGAAAATCGAACGATCCATCCCGCTCCTCCCGGTGAATTTGTCGGTCTGTCGAATCCGGTGGCCAATACACCCGAAAATGTCATGACCGGCAAGGGGCTGTATGCCGCGTTTTGTTCGCCGTGTCATGGAGGGAATTTCGACGGCAAGGGTCCGGCCGCCAAGGGATTCAATCCACCGCCGGCGAATTTCTCCGATCCCACGACCATTGCGATGCTGCAGGAAAGTTATCTCTTCTGGCGGATCAAGAAGGGCGGAGTCGGACTACCGATCGAGGGCATGCCGTGGAAATCCGCCATGCCGCGCTGGGAAGTGGAGCTGCCGGACGAATGGATTTGGAAGATTATCATGGGCGAGTACGATGGCGCGCATCAGAAGCCGCGAACGTGGGAGTAGGGGGAGAGGGGGAAGGCTTGGCCGCCTTCCTTGCTCGCAGAGCGCGCACGATCAGAATGTGCTCGCTTCGGGAAGGAGCGCGTCTCGGCGCGCTTGGGGCGGGAGGGTGAAATGGGTAGCGCGCAGTGGGAGCATCCGCCTCACCAAGAGATAGTGAGAAGAGAAAGAGGGGGCGGAGAGAAAAGGTAATCACGCATGAGAAGTTCGGAACGGGGATTGAAGCGATTCGGCATCTTCGGCGGGCTGTGTCTCGTTGTCGGTCTATTTAATATCGGCGTCGGTTCTGCGCAAGAGAGCGTAGCGGTGCGCGCGGTGTTGGCCAAGGGAAATCTGCCTGCTGATGATCCCATGTCCGCGGCGTGGAGCGATGCGCCGCTGTCCGAGTTCCCCATGTCCCCGCAAGTCCATTGGCCCACGCGCATCGGCGAGGCGACGGCCAAGTCGGTGAAAGTACGCGGCCTCCACGACGGCACGACGCTTTCAATCCTGCTGGAATATGAAGATCCGAGCGAGGATCCCGATGATGCCGCGGCATTAGAATTTATGATCGGCGAGAAGAAGGCCCATTTCGCACACGGTCAACCGATGGCCCAGGTGCAGGGCGGTCCTGTCAATATTTGGTTTTGGAAAAACAAGGCCAACAAGGTGCTCGACATGAACGCGCAGGGCTTCGGCACCTTAAAAGTGCAGGAGCGTCAGGACACCAAGGGTAAAGGTGTCTACCAGAACGGAAGTTGGAAGGTTGTCTTCAGCCGCGCGCTCTCTACGGATGACGCCGAACATGATACGCAGATCAGGCCGGGGGACTTTATCAACATCGCCTTTGCCGTGTGGGATGGCAAGAAAATGGAGAGTGGCGATCTGAAGGAAAAGGGTTCCCAGAAGGCGGTGTCTTCGTGGTGGTATTTCCGCGCTGAACCACCGCCCGACTATTCAGGATATCTATATGCCGCGCTCGCGGTCGGCATTGCCGCGGCATTTCAGTTCGTGGTGATCCGTAAACTGAAGAAGGGACCTTCTGCATGACGGCGAACATGGGCAGGCGATCGGCACGCGGGACTCGACAGATTGTACTGGCCACGGCGATTGCCGGTATGTGCACGGCTGTCGGCGTGGCAGGATGCGCCCTTTTTCAAAATGAGCAGGTTTCACGAGGGAAAGACCTCTATGCTCACTACTGCTCACATTGCCATGGTGAAAACGGCCGCCAGAACGAGGGGTATAACTGGGGATCGATGCCCGATCCGCGCCCGAAAGATCTTTCGGCCAAAGCCGAGATGTCGACATTCAAGGATGAGGAAATTTTTACGACGATTTCACGTGACATGAAAGATACCAGCCCGGAGGGCGGGGAGAAGATCGGCGATGATGAATTCGCGGTTCCCACGATGCCGACCTTCAAGTACACGTTATCGGAAGAAGAAATCTGGGCGATTGTCGCCTACGTTCGCACCCTGCACGGCATGAAATTGACCTACGACTTAGAGGGGCGCAAGAAGGAGTTACAGGACCAACTGCAGACTGCTCAACAGAATGCCGACCAGGCGAAACAAAATCTAGAGGCGGCCGAGAAAAAAGCCACGGAAGAAGCCGAGAAGAAAGAGACCGAAGTTGACGATGAGGCGTATGCCAAAGAGCAGGCCGCTTTTGGCGCCGCGTCAAAAGATCTTGAAAAGGCGAAATCGGCGCTCGCCTCGTTTTCATCCAGACCTAAACTAGCCGCGGTGCAGCGTCCTGATCTTGCCATGCCCGCCGCCGAATCAGCCAAGTTGGCCGGCGTCGGCAAGCGCCTCTATTCGAATAAGTATGGATGCAATGCCTGCCATCGTGTCGGTGAAGAAGGCGGCGTCGTAGGGCCGGCGCTAGACCGCGCCGGCTTCCGGCTGAATCCTACCTGGGTGTATCGGTGGGTGAAATACCCACAGAGCATGAAGCCGGAAACGCGCATGCCGAATCTCGGCTTGAGCGATCCGGATGCGAAAGCGGTGGCGATGTACCTGAACACCTTGCGGTCTCCGCGTCCTGAATCTCCGGCCACCGGAGCCAAGCCGATGGAGAAAGCCAGCAATTAGAAGAAGTGCTGAGTGTTGAGTTTTTCCGGAAACTCAACACTCACAATTAAAGCTCAAAACTAAAAGAATCCCAGCCACACTCCCCCCAAAATCGCCCATCCCACCCACACGTGCTGTTTGAACATCGTGAAAGCTTCCATGGCGGAGAGTGACCCACGGAGCGTGGAGATTTGCTGGCTTAAAAAGCCGGCTACGGCGATCAGCGCGCCGTAAAATCCGCCATTGACGTTCACCATCCAGCCGGCCAGGCCGAGCAGCACCATCATGATCGTCAGTGCGACCGCGACCGCGATCCATGTTCGTGAGCCAAATAAGACCGCGGACGATTTGATGCCTACCCGGCGATCGTCCTCCTGATCCTGCATGGCATAGATGCTGTCATAGGCGAAGGCCCAACAAATCGTCGCCCCATACAGTAGCCAGGCCGGAAGGGAAAGCCGATTTTCGACGGACGCCCATGCCATGACGACTCCCCAGCCGAATGTGATGCCCAGCACGGCTTGGGGAATGTGTATGATTCGCTTGGACAAAGGATAGACCACTGCGAGCATGACAGCGACGGGGCTCAGGAGAATGGTGAAGGGATTCAAAAACACCAGAAGTCCGGCGGCGCCGATCAACAGGGCCACGAGGACGGCGAAGGCGGCGGGCGGGCGGATCTCTCCGCTGGCTAAGGGACGTGCTCGTGTTCGCGCAACTTGCCGGTCGAACGATCGATCGGCCAGATCGTTCATGATCACCCCTGCACTTCGCATGATAAACGATCCGGAGGCGAAGATGATCAGCAGTCCTATCGATGGACGGCCGCGCGAGGCCAGCATGAGCGCCCATAAGGTCGGCAGCATCAACAGCAAAGTGCCGGATTGGTTGGACAGACGAATGAGACGGCCGAAGGTCGACCATGTCGTCCGATCACTCGGCGGGATGCCGGCGATCAACTCCGTAGCGGGACGACCGGTCGGCGAATGATCAGACATGGCGGCAACATACTGAAGGGACCGGCGCCGTGTCAACGCGAGCCGGCTTGCTGCAATTGCGTTCTCGCTCTGTTTCGGGTATACCTCCTTGCGTGAGGCTTGTCTGCACTTTTTTGTTTTGCCGGCCTCCCATGAACGCCATGCTGCGTATGGCGATTCTCATTGTGCTGCCCGTGTTGCTTTCCGCCTGCGGCCACTCTCAAATGTTCGGCCGATCCAGCGATTCAGACGGATATTGGCTTCCACTGTCGGTCGCGCTTCGATTGGACTCCACAGTCACGGAGGCCGCCGTGCCGTACACCGATGCATGCCGGCAACCCCAGACGCTGCCTATCGGCGATCGCTTGCGCGATGCGCTGAAGCGTGAGATCGGCTCGGTGTTCGAACGAGTCACGATCGCTTCCGTTCAAGACACCTCTTCTCCTCGGCCTTTCGATGGGGTCGTGGATGTGAATCTTGGATTACAAGAAACGGATCTGTTTATTCCGCGCCAAGCGACCAAGAGCTATCCCGTCACGGTAAGGCTGGGCGCATCCCTCGTCTACACTGATTCCAAGGGAGTGGCGCTCTACACCAAACATTTGCGAACCGAGGCGCATGGCACGGTGGACACCGAGGCTCAGCAGTGCGACGTGCACGGGTTGCCCGCGATCGCTCATCAGGCGGCCACGACGTTGGCGCAAGGATTGAAAAAACATCTCGGCACGTCGACCAAAGTCAGGGAGGCTGCGCTGGCGACGGCAGAAAGACGGCATCTCGCCGCCTCGCCTGGTTCAGGCTCTTCCGCTACACCTGAGGCGCCTGCCGCCACACGGCAGAAGCCCGACGTCGAGACCGCTCTCACCTTCCGCGTCATGTTGAAGGATGAGAATCAAGACGGCGTGGTGCAAGGCGGCGAAGTCATTGTTCTGGAAATTGAAGTGATGAATAGCGGCGCCGACGCGATAAACGATGTCATGCTTTCCCTGGACGGAACTGCGGCGCTGGTTGAGCAATTTGCCAAGGCAGATTCGATTGGAACCGTGCAGCCGGGCGAGACGAAGCGGCTGACATTGCAGGGGACGGCTCCGAACTTGGAACGGCTCACAGAAGCCGAGCTCATCGTCTCCATTGAACACCGAGCTTTCGCCCGGCAGGCGAATCAGAAAAAGTTTCAGGTCGCCCTGGAGCCGAAGCCGCCGGCCATGGAAACGGCAGATGATGTGGATCGGATTCCCGAGCGCGTGCCTGGCTACTTACGGCAGAAGGCAGTCGGCATCGCCGTCGGCATCGGCACGTTTCGGAATCGTGATGTTCCGGGTGTCCAATTTGCCGCGCGGGACGCGGAGGTGATGGCCGAGTACTTCCGTACGGTGTCGGGTATTCCCGCTGCACGAGTCCGGCTTGCGACGGATGATCACGCGTTAAAGGACGATCTCATCGAGCTTTTCGAAGGATGGTTGCCTGCACAGACCGTTCAGAACGATATGGTCTTTATTTTTTTTGCGGGTCGGGGAATCATCAATCCCGTGACCGGCGCTGTCTCGCTGATCCCTTACGAAGCCGACCCCGCATCCGCCACTCGCCTTTACTCCTTGCGACGTCTGTACGAGGCGTTGGCGCGTCTCCCGATCCAGCGTGCTGTGTTGTTGATGGATTTGACGTTCGAGGCTCCGCCGCCATCCGATGGGATGTCG
>DATFCE010000041.1:0-4220 GCA_035253365.1 Nitrospiraceae bacterium | reverse complement strand
CGTAACCTTTCCCGGCGAACGCCGCGTTCCGGACGGGGGCCGAGCGATACGCCGCGATGGCGGCCTCCCGCGCCTTCGTGACTCGTTCCCCTTCCAAAAACAATTTCGTATCCAGGTCGGCCACGAGCTTCTCCAATCGGTCCGGCATAAAAAACTCGCCGAACTTTTTGAGATACTCAGCACCGATTTGATCGTGCGAGTGCTCGCCGTCGAAAAACTGAAGAAGGTAGAAATAATTCAACGGCACGATGAGTTTCTCCGCCGTCAACCCGGACGGGTCCCAGAGGATGACATACTGTTCGTCATTTTCCTTCAGGGGCGAAAAGTGCAGATTGCGCAAGGTCGGAAACTGTTGGGAGTCTTTCACCGATTCATTCATGCGATGTCCTTTGATTGTTCCTCGATGGTACTTCAATTGAGGGTTGGTCTGCCAGACGGCCGGAGGCGACCTAGGCTTCTTCGGACCGATCTCTTGCGCGCCGGCTCCATATAATCAGGGTCGCAATCGTGGCGATGAGGAGTACAAGGGAGGCCCAACCGTATTGCGGTGCGGCATACTCGATCAAATCGGAAAGCCGCCCGATCAGGAGGGACATCCGCGCCATCACGGTATAGCCGAATGCCGCGCCGAATGAAATCATCAAGAACAGGATGCCGGTCCTTGCCGCGACTCTAACGGGACCGACATGCTCAACCGAGAAGAAAAAGTAAAACAAGACGCACACGACCCCGACAAGCAGGATGATCGCATTGAGATTGCTGGACGGCTGCGCCAAACTGTACGTAAAGCTGAAGCCTTCGCCGGGGATCATCGACGCCAAGGGTCTGACCGTATCCTCGATTTGCTTCAAAATGTAGGAGGAGACGATGCGGGGGATCGCCAACCCCGATCCGACCCCCACAATAAAGGCAAACGCGATGCGGGACAGCCAGGCCGCTTTGGGCACATAACGCGCGAGCATCAGGACGCCGATCGCCAATGGAATCAACAGCGACCAGTCTCCTTGTTTAATCATCGGCTCATAGATCAACCGCACGACCACCGTGTCATAGGTTTTCACGATCGTATAACCGACCGAGATGCCGATGTAGAGATGCTCGGCCAGTTTGAACAGCGGGTTGTCTTTATAGAGAAAGGTAAAGATGAACAGGGTCAGGCCCGCCGCCACCCATGCACCGAGAAGAGACTCAAATGTTATTGGCACGCTCCCCCCGTCTCGTCGCGCTACGGATCGTCAGATAGAAGACGTTACAGAGAATAACCAGGCCGATAATCGCAAAGTGCGTCACGGATTGCGCGTCCATACCGGCCACCGCCCGTCCCTTCTTACCGATTAAGACTTCGTATTCGGCAGCGCCGCGGAGCCCGCCGATCAGGCCGTTGATCTGGCCGCTGCGCAGTAAGGGATAGAGACCCGGCGCGATGACTCCCGTGCAGCCGCCGCCAAGCTCGAATCGATACTTGTCCTTCCCGAACACGTACCAAGTCTCGATGCCCGCCGTCCCCGCCGCCAAGCTCACCACATAATTGACGTCGCGCAGAGTTTGTACACCCTTGAGCACTGCCAGATCCTTCGTCGGTTGATTATAGTAGTCGCTGGGAAAGGCCTTATAGAGATCTTGACCCAACGTAATAATCAGAGAGCCGACGCCGGGGCTCCACCCCAGAAAGACATAATCCTTGCCGTTGGCTTTACCCATCTCCTTGGCCACCTGCGTGATGACTTGATCGGCCATACCGGTGCCAGACACCCATAGGGTCATGCCGATGACCCGCAAGTTTTTCTTGAACGCATGGCGTAGCAGTGCGATGGCCTGCGGGTACAGTTCAGGTTTCGAGGCGGGGTCGAAATCCAGTGAGAGCAAAAACACCGATCCTTCGGGAAGCGATTCAATGTAGTCATACACGCTGCGGACCTCCGGCGAGACCTTGATCGCCAAGCCGACCGGATAGAGCAGCGGCAGCAAGGTGCAAAGCCCGATCACCAGAAAGATAATCCGGCGGTCCAGCCGCAACATGCGCTCTGCGAAGGTCACGGCTCGACCTCACTTTGCAGCCGAATCTTCAGGATGTTCAAAAAGGCCTGCCAGCAAGGCCGCAGGCGAAGCAACCACCGGAGGCGTACCGCCTTCTCACCCACCTCGCCCTGAGCCGGCCGAGACCGGCTCTTTCCCAGGGGTACGTTGAGGATGGTTTGCGAGCCGAGAAGGAAGCTCGGGATGGGGCGCGTCTTGGCGCGCTTGGGGCGGGGTGGGTGTGATATAGCCTTTTTCAACATCCTGTTTAACTTATTCTTTACCACCGCCCAGATACGCTCTTTCCATCCCGAAGATGATTTTTAGCGAGAGGGCTACTGCGCCTAAGCTGACGCCGATAAGAATGGCGCGGCGGACGGAGGCGTTGAGCACGTTCAGAATCCATTGCGTGATATCGCCGGTGATCGGCATCAAATACTCACCCAAAGGAACGCGTCCCATCATGACGATCACGGCGGCGATAAGCAGCACCGCCGCTTCACGGCTGCGCGCGCGGAAGGATCGATACGCGGCAGAAGCGATGAAGAACGCTAGAATCGCAAACATCGTTCCCTGCAACGGCACCAAGGTATACGAATAAATCCAGCCGAACGGTGTCATGGCGCCATTGGCCGACTCTTTTCCGTTCACCCACAAGCCGACGGCAATCGTCGCGAGCATCCCCGCGTACAACACAAAGCTGTATCCCCAGCCGGGCTCTTTTCGCCGGATCTTCACCGCATGTTGGTGGAACAGGCTGGTCACCCCGAGCACGAGCGCAAAACCGCCGATGATCTGCAGCCACTTATTGACCGTGGTCAACATCTGCTCGGACGCCGGATGCGGCACATAATATTGCCCGATGAACACGATGCCCATGACGAACGTAATCAACAGGGGAAGTTGCCGCCGCAGGAAGATCATTTTAAATCCTTGAAGAGATCGAGAAAGATGGTCTGGTATTCCGTGCCGAACAGCACCCCGGTCGTGGCCAGGACAGTTCCCAGCAAGATCACAATCAAAATAAACCCCTTACCGACGTCCTGGCCTCGTAACGTCCCGACCTGCACCGGCTCACGCGACAGATAGGCGCTGGCCGCGTACAGCTCTTCGCCGATCAACGTGTAGTCGCACGTCGTGACGAAGAACGGCAACTGATGATCCGAATCGGTCCCGGCGATTTGGATGGCGCCGGTGCTTGCGCCCGTTTCGGTGAGCAAGAGTGATTCGGCGAAATAAGACCCCATGAAAAAATTGGCGGCCGGTTTCCTGCGCAGCATCAGGCCGTCCACCGCCGCGGTATAGCTGAATTGATCGGTGGTAATAAAGAAGTTCGAATCTTCTTTGAAGACATCCGGCTTGCCGGCTTCCAGATAGGATTGCTTGGTCACTTCCTGGCAGACCGCCATCACAATGGGGTCGCGATGCGGCACCATGAGTTGCGTCTCATACGCGGCCACACGCCTACCGACACGCCCTAAAATGACGGCGGCCGCAATGGTCGAGGGCTCGCTCATGTCCCCCGCGCCAGTCAGATAGAGAATGGGCTTCCCGAGTTCCGTCGCGCGGCCGATCGCCTCGTCCACCGCATCGAGACCCGGAATGCGCCGCAGAAAAATATCGCGCTGCCGCGCGATCTTGATCGACCACGCCACGACCCCGCCGAAGAGAATCACCAGCAGCAGATTGTTCAACTGGTTCCAATTGAACCAATCAGGCTCCGCCGCTGCCTGCACCGCTGGCGATTCAGCGCGCTCAGTTCCCTTTACCACAGCGATGATGAAGCGATAGGGCGTCCCGTCCTTCAGCTCAATCCCTTTGCCCGACTTCACCTCGAAACGATGATCATGCAGTCTCGCCTGGCGGACCCACCACGGCAATTTCGTCTCGCGCACGTAATGTGAATTCGCGGGAAATTCGGCAATCATCTTCTTGCCGGCTTCTCCTGAGTCCCACAGAATCTGATACTTCACCAAAGGATCATCGTACGGCGCCGCCGACCAGACCACCGTGATCGACCCGCCCGCATCATTCGGCGTATCGAACGCCTGCACATTCCCCGGCGGCGTCAATGTCTGCTGCGCAGCACTACCGGTAGAAAATATGGTCAAACCAACCGCGAACAGAAGAGTTACAAAATAGATTTTTACCAACAGGTTGCTCAAAAGGTCCTGTTTCACCCGCCCACCCCAGGCGCGCCGGGA
>DATFCE010000040.1:0-4837 GCA_035253365.1 Nitrospiraceae bacterium | reverse complement strand
CAGGCCGGACCTTTCCACACGCGCGACGGCGAGTCGGGCAGATCGGCATCGCCGCCTGAAGGCGTCGTGCCTTCCCAGGTCTTCCGCTGTTCGCATTTCACTCGGAAGTGAACGTCGTGCGGTTGCGCAGGGTCCGTCACGACGGTATACCCCACTTCCTCCAGGCGCCGGCGTACGGTTTCAGCAAGGGCCTCCGCCGGAACGGCTCCTTTATCGGTAATGACGATGACTTCCACCAGCACGGTCTGGGCCTTCGCCAATTGATCCCTCTGCTCCTGTGTGAAATATTCGCGATAGGCCCAGCTGACCTCCGTCGGGAACCACGCGATCCCTAGCCACACGGCGACAGTTGCGACCTGGACTGCACGCATCATCATGCACCTCCGGTTCTGGACTCTCTGGTAGGACATGTCCGCTACGCGCAATGCCTGCAGGAACGTGGGCGGATGCCGATATCACGGAATGAAGGTCACGTTCCGTCAGGCGATATCGTCAATTTCAGTATACCGATGTCACAGTCGTATCTCCAGGGCGTTGTTACCGATGCTATTCATCGGGACGCGAAGGATCGTTTATCTTGACAGGGAGAGGGCCTGCGGACTACAACCTACCTGGTCGGCGAATCTGTTCGATGGAGTTCCGGATCTACTCAGGCTTCAACGCGAGAGTGGCGGAACTGGCAGACGCGCGAGACTTAGGATCTCGTGGGAAACCGTGGGGGTTCAAGTCCCCCCTCTCGCACCACCTGCGACCGGCGCCGTAACGAAGACCTCCTCAACCATTCAACTCTGCCGATGATCGAGCTCACACGACAGGTAAGCGAGAAACACGTATGAAACTAGAAGTCACGGAATTGGGTCCCAGCCGGCGCGCGTTGAAGATTGAGATCCCCGAAGACGAAGTCAATCGCCATTTCGCGCAGGCGTATGCGGAACTCAATCGCCAAGTTCAAATCCCCGGCTTCCGGCCCGGCAAGGCCCCGCTTGCGCTTCTCGAAAAACGGTATGCGAAAGCGGTCGAAGACGACGTCGTGCGCAAACTGGTGCCGGACTACTATACGCGGGCCGTCCGTCAGGCGGGCATCGTGCCGGTGGTCGTGGAAGTGCCGCCGCTGGAACGGGTGAAGATTAAAAAGAACGCCGCGTTTTCATTCACCGCCACGGTTGAAATCAAACCCGCGATCGAGCTGCGGGATTACAAGCCCCCGAGCCCGATTTCGCTCAAACCGGATAAGCGCACCGTGACGGATGAGCAGATTGATCGCGCGCTCGACGCGCTACGCGAACAGCAGGCGCAGCTCCATCCCGCCCCGGCCGGGACGGCTCTCGCTGAAGGGGATTACGCCGTGTTAGACGTCGAAGGCGTGGTCGATGCGGTGCCGTTGGAGGGGGCCAAAAAGTCCGGGCATTTGCACAAGCTCGGTTCCAAAACGCCTGTGCTTGGGGTCGAGATCGACGAGCACCTCATCGGCAAGCGCGAGGGGGAGGTGGTCGAGATACCGCAGCCCTATCCAGCCGGCCACCCCGACGCGCGCCTGGCGGGAAAAACCATTCTTTTCAAGATCAAAATTGACGGGGTGAAGCAAAAGAAACTGCCGCCGCTCGACGATGAATTCGCCAAGGACTGCGGTCCGTACGCATCATTGGAAGAGTTAAAAGAAAAGCTTCGCGGCGAAATGGAGAAAGCGCTGAAAAAAGACATCGAAGAAACCTATAAGGAGACGATTCTCAAGCGATTGGCTGAAACCCATCACTTCGACCTCCCGGAGACCTTGGTCGAGCGGGAACTCTCGGCGATGGTTCACCAGCACGTCGAGGCCCGGCGCCGGCAGAAGGCGGAGCAAGGAGACCCTGTGAAACGGCAGGACGAGGCCCAAAAACTTCGTGATGAATTTCTTCCGGAGGCGAAACGCCGTGTCAAGATCGGGCTGATACTCGAAGCGATTGCCGAGAAAGAAGGACTTCGCGTTGAAGAAGACGATATCTCCACGGAACTGGCCCGACTGGCCGCCGCACTGAAAATGTCCCCGGAAGAAATCCGCCGGATGTTTCAATCCGGCGGCGAGGAAATGGCCGAGGAGCTCAAGAGCCGGATCCTCGCCGACAAATCTTTGGACTTTGTCTATCGGCATGCGGTGATTCAAGGATGACGTGATGGTTAGCATAGGCCGTGTTCGCGCACGCGCGTACCGCCGATGTGTCAGCTGGGCTGCAAGGCGGATGAAATATGGTAAGATGAGCCGTTGTCAGTCACGTAGAGAAAGGACAGACCATGTTAGTGCCCATCGTAATCGAGCAGACGAACCGCGGCGAGCGCGCGTACGACATCTACTCTCGCCTGCTCAAGGACCGCATTATTTTTCTCGGCGCGCCGATCGATGATGTCTTCGCCAATTTGATCATTGCCCAACTGTTGTTTCTGGAGGCTGAAGATCCCGAAAAGGACGTCAATCTCTATATCAATTCGCCCGGCGGGAGCGTCACCGCGGGGCTCGGCATCTATGACACGATGCAATACGTCAAGCCCTCGATCAACACAATTTGCCTGGGCCAAGCCGCAAGTATGGGTGCCCTGCTGCTGACCGCGGGTACCAAAGGCAAACGATTCGCGCTACCGAATGCGCGCGTGATGATTCACCAGCCTATGGGCGGATTTCAGGGACAGGCGACCGAAATCGACATTCATGCCAGGGAAATTTTAAAGATCCGGGAGCGGCTCAATGAGATCCTGGCCAAACATACGGGGCAACCACTCGATAAGATTGCGTTGGATACCGAGCGGGACTACTTCATGTCGGGGGAAGAGGCGAAGAAGTACGGACTGATTGATGAAGTGATCACACGCCCCCCGAAGATTATTAAAGAGCTGATTAAAGAACAGAGCTCCAAGGAGCATGCGAAGGACGGGAAGGAGAAGTAAGGGAGTATAGGCTCATGCCGAAACAGGAAAAAATGGACCGGCATCTGCGTTGTTCCTTCTGTGGAAAAAGCCGCGATGAGGTCCGCAAGCTGATTGCCGGCCCCACCGTCTACATCTGCGATGAGTGCGTCAATCTGTGCAATGACATCATTGCCGAGGATTGGGAAGAAGCCAAGGAAGAGATTTCCTCCAAGCTGCGCAAGCCCGCCGAAATCAAACATCACCTGGATCAATACGTCATCGACCAAGATCGGGCCAAGAAAATTCTGTCGGTGGCGGTGCACAATCACTATAAGCGCATCTCCGCCAACGAAGTCGATGACATTGAGCTTCACAAGGGCAATATCCTCGTCATCGGTCCGACCGGAACGGGCAAGACCTTGTTGGCGCAGACGCTGGCCCGCTATCTGGATGTGCCGTTTACGCTGGCCGATGCGACCACGCTCACGGAAGCCGGGTATGTCGGCGAGGATGTCGAAAATATCATCCTCAAGTTGCTGCAAGCGTCTGATTATGATGTTGAGCGGGCGGAGCGCGGCATCGTGTACATCGACGAAATCGACAAGATCAGCCGCAAGAGCGATAGCCCCTCCATCACCCGGGATGTCTCAGGGGAAGGGGTCCAGCAAGCCTTGCTCAAGCTCATCGAAGGGACCGTAGCCAATGTGCCGCCCCAAGGCGGTCGCAAACACCCCCACCAGGAGTTCATCCAGGTAGACACCAGCAATATTTTATTTATCTGCGGTGGCGCGTTCGTGGGGCTTGATTCAATCATCGAGCAGCGGCTGAATCAAAAAACGATCGGATTCGGCGCGGACGTGCGGGGCAAGAACGAGCGCAGGCTTGGCGAATTGTTAGCGAGGGTTCAGCCGGAGGACTTGTTGAAGTTCGGCCTCATCCCGGAATTCGTCGGCCGACTCCCCGTCGTCGCGACGCTCGAAGAACTGGATGAAAAGGCCTTGATCCGCATCCTCACCGAGCCGCGAAATGCCTTGAGCAAGCAGTATGAGAAGTTGATGTCGTTTGAAAAGGTCAAACTTCGATTCACCGACGGGGCATTGGGCGCGATTGCGCGAAAGGCCTATACTCAAAAAACCGGCGCGCGGGGGCTCCGCGCGATTTTAGAAGAAGTTATGCTGGAGATCATGTACGAAGTGCCGTCGCAGAAACAGATCAAAGAAGTCGTCATTACCGAAGAGGTCATTACGGGAAAGAGCGAACCGATTCGACTCTTTGAGCATGACAAGGAAATGAAAAGCGCCTAAACCGACCAGTCGCTCTGAATTCACTTCTCTATCCCAGGTATCCTACTTTCTCTACGCCACGCCTGATCAAAGCGTTCGGGTAGCCTATTTCCTCGACATTCGGAAATAGAGGGCTATACTTTTGTGTTGAAAACCAGGAGGTTGGCATGAGGCTGCAGGTCATCACCACGGTCGCTCACAAAGGAAAGGCCTTGGAGCTGGACTGTGAGGGGGAAACCATCACGGTACGAGGCCTCAAAGGAGAAAAGTTGGGAACCGTGACGTGGGCTGCCATCATCGAACAGGCTCGCCCCACCCAGGAACAAGAACGGGTGCCCGAGACGCGGATTCAGCCTCGGTTGTCCCTGGTGTTAAAGGTCAAATACAGTACGTCGGGTGGAAAATGTGTCGAAAGCCGGGCAGGGGGAATCGGGGGGGGCGGCTTGTTCATCGAAAGCACGGCTCCGCTTGCAGTAGGAACTGATTTGGAACTCGAATTTGCGCTGCCGGGTAGCGCCTCCGATTGGATGGCGGCGAAAGGCACCGTCGCGTGGGTCTGCCCTAAATCGGATCAGTACACCTTTTCGCCCGGCATGGGCATTCGCTTCACCGATATTTCGGCGGAAGCGCGCGCTCAAGTGCTGGCATTTGTCAATGCCATGAAACGATCCGGT
>DATFCE010000039.1:0-4275 GCA_035253365.1 Nitrospiraceae bacterium | reverse complement strand
CATAGACCTGAATCGGGACCAACCCGAATTTCCATCTCAAATGAGTGAACCAAGGTAAGAATCGACACTCCGCGAAGGAATCAGTGGTATTCCACGCCGACAAGCAGGCATTGATCGATAGGGCGCAAGCGGCAGTCGATGAGGTGTTGGACACGAAACGGTTCTGGCGGTAGCGGCTTTGCCCTCGCAGCGGGTGCGGTCCATCTTGTGATTGCGGCCGGGTCTGGGTCCGGTTATGACTCGCTTCTCATAGAATTCGATTTGGAGACTAAAGTGGCAAACGGAACAGTAAAGTTTTTCAACCAAGACAAGGGTTTCGGTTTCATTACGCCGGACGACGGTGGCCAGGACGTGTTTGTCCACATTAGCGCTGTGCAGGGCTCGGGCCCACTGCGCGATGGCCAGAAGGTATCGTTTGAAGTCGGCCAGGATCGCAAAACCGGCAAGTCCAAGGCCGAGAACGTTCGTCCGGCCTGATCGCGGCCACAAGACGAAGGCCGGGGCGGAACCTCTCTGGCCTTCTTTATCTACCACCCGGTTGTCAGGTTAAATCGAAGTCTGTTCCCCTTTCGGCGGGCTGTGCGCTCGCTGAGCGTGCATGTTGCTTGCATGCCATCCGTAAACAACACCCCATTCCCTACAGCCACCCCGTCTTCTTGAACCGGAAATACAGCATCCAAAGAGCTGCGATGACCGCGAGCACGACGTAGTATCCGTATTCCGTTTTCAATTCCGGCATGTGTTCAAAGTTCATCCCATAGATACCGGCAATGGCGGTTGGCACGGCGAGGATGGCGGCCCATGCCGCCAGCTGCCGGGTGATCGCCCCCTGCCTCTGCTGTTCAAGCAGATTGGATGCTTCGAACACGGAGGTCATCACTTCCCACAGTCCGCCGACCATACTTTCGACGCGGCGAACGCGGTCGAGCACATCGCGAAAAAACGGCTTCGCATTGTCATCGACACAGGGAAGATCAAGGTGCGGTAGTTTCCCGACAACTTCCGACATTGGGCCAAGCGCCCGTTGAAACTTAATTGGCTGGCGTCTCATGCGAAAAATGCGCCTGATCTGCTCGCGCTCCAGGAACGAGATCAGCACGTGTTTCTCAAGCTCCAACACGTTGTCTTCCATTGTCTCCACCATGGGCAGGTACGCATCCACGATGAAGTCGATAGCCGTGCAGCACGTAGTCAGGCCCATGCTCAAGACCAAACATGGCCTTGAGGGAAGCCATCTCTCCCGCCGTCGGTGCAGTGATCCCGATCCAGACGAACTCACCGTCCATCGGTTCGAACTTATGTTGAACGAGCGGAACTTCCTCGGCGCGTTGGCCACCGCGTTATGTATAAGATGCGACGACTGTCATGTGTGTTTCCGAAATGAGCCCGAAGCTCGCGACGAGGCGAACGCAATACTAAATCGCGACCTGCTCTCCGAGTTCCACCACGCGGTTCGGTGGCAGCTTAAAATAGTCGGAGGGGTCAATCCCGAAGTCGGCAAGTGTGATGTAGAGGTTCTCCTGCCAGCGTGGCAGCCCCGTATTCGGTGTGGCGATCAGGTTGCGACGGCCGAGATAGAACGACGTCTGCATGATCTCGAACTTAAAACCCTTCTTCTTGCAGACCGTCAAAGCTTTCGCAACGTTCGGCTCGTCCATGAAACCGAAATTCATTTCCAGCCTAACGAAGTGCTTGGATAGCGTCGTCATTGTGACCCGTTCAGCGTCCGGAACGTAAGGTCGGTCCTGCGTCAATATCGTCAGAACAACGTTCTGCTCATGGAGCACGTGGTTGTGCTTCAGATTGTGAAGAAGGACGCCTGGCGTCTTGTCCGAGACACTCGTGAGGAAGATCGCCGTGCCCGGGACGACCACCGGCGCACGCTTCGAGCCCTTCTCAATCGAACTTTCAAGCGAGTGGACGAAAGTTTCCAGCGGGACGTCGTTCTTCGCGATCTTCTCGCGCAGATATTGTGATCCCTTGGTCCAGGTCCACATGATCAGGATGATGACACCGGCAAGAGCAAGTGGGACCCAGCCGCCGTCGTGTACCTTCAGCATGTTGGCAGCCAGGAAGATTGACTCGATGACGAACAAGGGTGCCAGCAATATCCCGGCGATCAGTGCGCTATAGCCCCGCACCGCACGAAGAAACTGGAAAGCCATCAGCGTCGTGACAACCATCGCACCCGTAACCGAAATGCCGTAGGCGGTCGCAAGAGATTCAGAATCGCCAAACGAAAAGATCAGCACGATAACGCCGACAAACAGGATCATGTTCACCGCCGGAACATAAATCTGGCCGGTATTCGTTTCGGACGTAAACTTGATCATCAGGCGCGGCAGAAAGCCTAGGTGGACCGCCTGTCGTGCAAGCGAGAATGCTCCGGTGATGACGGCTTGGCTGGCAATGATCGTTGCCATTGTCGCAAGTATGACCATCGGTAGCAGCGCCCATTGAGGATAAAGTAGATAGAAAGGATTTTCGATCGCAGTCTGATTGCTGAGAACCAATGCGCCCTGTCCAAGGTAGTTCAGAGCCAACGCTGGAAATACTAGAATGAACCAGGCGACGCTGATCGGCTTGCGGCCAAAATGCCCAAGGTCGGCATAGAGCGCTTCCGCACCGGTCACTGTCAGAAAAACTGCGCCAAGAACGATTAGCCCTGCAAAGCCGGCATGCGTGATAAACCAGAACGCGTTTACCGGGTTGAGAGCTTCGAGAATGGTCCAGTCGTCGCCGATGTGGATCAGGCCACCCCACGCCATGGCCAGGAACCACACGACCGTGATCGGGCCAAAGAACTTGGCAACAACCTCTGTACCCTTCGACTGGACGGCAAACAATCCTACCATGATGGCCGCCGACAGAGGCAGGACAAAGTCGGAGAAGGCCGGGGTAACAAGCTTCATGCCTTCCAAAGCCGACATCACCGACAAGGCCGGCGTGATCATCGCATCGCCGATGAACAGTGCCGAACCGATGAGCCCTGCGAAGAAAAGGACGGGCATGTACGATCCGGTCTTCTTCATAAGCAGAGCCAGCAGAGAGAGGGTGCCGCCTTCGCCGTCGTTGTCGGCGCGGAGCAGGAACAGCACGTACTTGAACGTGACGATGATCGTCAGCGTCCAGATCATCAGCGAGATAAGGCCGATAACTTCCTGCTGATGAACGCCGTCAGCGGAGAACGGTCGGAGCGCCTCGCGAAACGCATAGAGCGGGCTGGTACCGATATCGCCATATACAACGCCCACGGACCCGATCAGAAGGGCCAGGAATTTGTGCGTATCAGGTACTACGGCCGGGGCGGCGTGCGATGCAGTCATAAGGTCTCCAGACGCTTGGTTTCGTGGATTTGGCGGGGTAAATGGTCTACTGCAATGCTGGCGGATAAATCAAACGCCTATGACATCCTGATGTCTTAAGATTGGTTCCCCTGTTGCAATCCTATGCCTGAAGAGCCAGCTTTGTTCAACCAAGATAGGACAACGGCGCTACCATCACCTTCACCGCTCCGGAGGGCTCGATCACGATGTTGCCTTAGGGGCCTGGATCACCCGCGGCGATCGCGGCGGCGTCCGCACCGGAAGCAATCCTGACCGTTGCGCCGCCGAGCTCCAATTCGATTGCGCGCTTACCAGCTTCTTTCTCGTCGCACGCGCGGGTTCAGGCTCCTTCACCGCAGGCTTCGTCGGCACATCCAGGACTGCCGGCGCAAACATCGGAACGCTGTCGAGGTCCGGCGCGGCACGTAACTTTCGGCAACGATCTGCGGCTTGCGCTCGTCGCTCCACTCGCGGCGTCGACCACTGCCCGTGAAAACCTCGAAACGGTACGCCGGCTCTTCATCACTGAATGTAAGCGTAAGCTGTGAAATCGACATATGTCCAAGCCCTCGTTCGGGCTCAACATCGTCAATCAAACACTGATCCGGAAGGTGGGCGCAAAACACGGCTTACCCTAGGACAGCTCGTGGCCTTGCCTGCTCTTGAGCGGATTTGAACCAACGACACTGTTATTCAAGAGTTCCCTCAGAGTGATATCCCTAAGCTCGCCAAGAACTTGGCTTGATGGTCTGACTGATTTGGGGCTGAGAGCATACTGTCCGCTTATCAGATCCAAATTGCGATAGCGGCCATTGTCGGCAAATCTGGAGAGTGCAGCTTCCGACCTCAATACGGACGGCAACCAAGTTTTTTCCGGCGTTTCAAGGATTTTTCAGTCTAGACGGATGTCCTTATAACGCTTCTCACCCTTGTAGCGGCCTTCCGAGAT
>DATFCE010000038.1:0-2781 GCA_035253365.1 Nitrospiraceae bacterium | reverse complement strand
CCCATCCGGGGGCGCCTGATTATGACAACAAACACCCCATGCGAACGCACCGAGGACACTACCTCAGTTGGTTGCCAAGCACCTAAGTGTACCATCCACGGGCCGAAATGGGGTGCTCTGTGTAGCCACGCACAACTTCGCCAATATAGGAAACACGCGTAATGTTTAAGGACCAAGATTTTATTCGGCTGGATCGTCGTAAGTTTCTGGCAGTCGCCGGGAGTCTTGTTGCAGCTGGTGTTTTACCCAAGAGCGTTTTGGCGTTAGCTAAACCTCAGGCTTTCAAGCATGGGTCTTTCGACGTCACGGTAGTCAGCGACGGGACGGCGATCCTGCCCCTGGCAATCGTCAGCCCCAGCGCCAGCCCTGACGAATTGAAAACGCTGCTCGGCGCCTCGGTGCGCGGAACTGGTCACAGAGCAGAACTGAATGCCGTGCTCGTGAAAACCGACAGTGAAGTGATCCTATTCGATACGGGCGTGGGAACTAATCCAGAAGTTTGGCCTGAAGGTGGCCACCTACTCGATAGTTTGAAGGCGGCCGGTGTTGACGCCGGTGCCGTGACGAAGGTCATCTACACCCACGCCCATCCGGATCACCTGATGGGTTCTGTAACCAAAGATGGTAAAGTGGCATTTCCCAATGCAAGTTTCCACATCGCCGAGACCGAGCTAGACTACTGGCTACAGACGGACCTCGCGTCCAAGACGCCGAAAAATTTCCAGCCCTTCGTGGCTGCGGCGCAGTCCGTGCTTGCGTCGGTTAAGGATAAGATCTCGACGTTCAAACCTGGTTCTGAACTGACATCGGGAATCGGCGTGATCGACACGGCCGGTCATACGCCTGGACATGTCTCTTTCGAACTAGCGGGCGACGACGGGCTGCTGTTAGTGGGCGATACTATCACGGTACCTCAGGTATTCTTCGCCCATCCGGACTGGACGTTTGGTTTCGATATGGATAGTGACGCTGCTCGCAAGACCCGCCGTGCATTCCTCGAATATGCAGCCAAAGGCAAGAAGAAGATGCTGGGATACCACTGGACGTATCCTGGATTTGGCATGGCTGAAGCGAAAGACAACGCCTTCGTGTATGTGCCACACATCTAACCCCCATAGCCAGATCCGCGCGGCCATCTATCGAAATGGTCGCGCGAAGACCTGACCCAAGAATATGCCAGATCTTAAGATCGAGGGCGAAATGGTCGTCTCGGGGGGAAGCGGTGCTTGCGATCGAAGGGGTTTTCCGCCAACGCATGTTGCTCCCTCTCTGGACTGCTTGAAAAAATCGCCGGTACGTTCACGAAAGGCAAAGTTGACAGCACGGGGCCGATCACACGTCGGTCAAGGTGGGCTATACGGTCTTGAGGACAAGACCATCGGGGAGCGATTGACTGTCGAGGAGAGACTTTGATCTTCGAGCCGAATGACCGCTGGTACTGCCATATGCTTGTCGGCGTCTTCAAAAAGGCGGACATCGTTCCGCAGCTTCGGGAGACCTTTCGACCACAGAGCCCGCAGCCGCCGGCATCATTTAGGCTGTTCGGTCATCCGATTGGATCCGCCCCGGTTCAGAGCGCCTTTTCAAGCGCCGCGAACACGTCAAAGAGGTCGGCGACGAGGCCATAGTCGACGACCTGAAAGATCGGCGCTGCCTCGTCTTTGTTGATGGCGACGATCACCTTCGAATCCTTCGCGCCGGCAAGATGCTGGATGGCACCCGAGATGCCGCAGGCGATGTAGAGCTGCGGCGCCACCTTGCCGGTCTAGCCGACCCGCCAGTCGTTTGGCGCGTAGCCGGCATCGACAGCGGCACGGCTTGCACCAACGGCGGCACCGAGCTTGTCGGCGACCGACAGGATGACTTGCCTGAACGTCTCGGCAGAGCCGAGCGCACGGCCACCGGATATGATGAACTTTGCAGACGTCAGCTCCGGGCGGTCGGAAGCTGACAACGCGTCTTTTACGAAGGTCGACAAACTCGGATCGGCCGCCGCCGCGACGCTTACAACGGAAGCGGCCGATCCGCTCTCCCCTGCAGGAGAGAATGAAACTCGTTTCCGGTTTCACCGGAGGCTTGTTGGTGTTCGCCTCTCATCTGCGGGTTGCATAATCGTGGTGTAGGGGCCTCACATTAGCGCTCAACGTCACGGGCGAGCTCACTTACTGTGGATCAAACTATCCTCAGTCTTTTTCGAGCAGTCTTCCCCAGAAGCAAATCGAATGGGGTTTCGTGATGTCCGGCTCCCGATTCCTTGGGGTGACGGGACACGCTCTTGAAGCAGTGTCCCGTCATTCCAGACTACTTCACCATACCAAACGGATCCGGGACACTGTGCTTGTTGGCGTTATTCCAGAAATTCTGCACAACCCAGCCGTATTCCGGCAATCCGTTGATAAATGGCGGGAACATATCGTTCCCAGACGGGAGCTTCCAGTCGGCTTGCAACTCCGCGCCAAGTGCGAAAACGGATTCGAGTTCGGCGCCGGCGGCGCTCATACGCGCCATTGCGGCATCAGCTTCGTAATCGCTCCAAGCCCCGGACGCATCGACAACTGGGAAGACTTGAAAACCGTCGTTTATTAGCGAAAGAGTGGGGAAAGTCACGCAGGTCCCCAGCGTAACCCCGGAAATGATAATGTGCGTGCGTCCTGTCTTCTTGAGTACATCAAGCAGCGCTTTGCGGAAGGTCGGGTCTTCGTAGGCATTGATGATGCCAGTTCGGCGGATGATTGGTTGATCTGGGAAGACCTCTTTGAGTTCCGGAAGAATGTCCCCGTT
>DATFCE010000037.1:0-4972 GCA_035253365.1 Nitrospiraceae bacterium | reverse complement strand
GAAGCCGTGATGCATCAAATCCCCGGGCTGGCCGATATCGAAGTCAGCCGCGAAGAGAACTACCCGGAGCTGGATATTAATGTGGATCGCGAAAAGGCGGCCCTGTTGGGCGTCAGCGAGACCGATGTGGCCAACGCCGTGCTCTTCTCACTGAACGGGAACGGCCAGACCGACCCGATCATCTTTACCGACCCGCAGAACGGCAACGAGTACTACATCAGCGCCTGGCTGGCGGAAGAATATCGAAAAGACCTGAGCGATCTCGATAATATTTTATTGACTACGAGGGCCGGCGAACCGATTCTGCTCAAGAACGTCGCCACCGTTCGCCAGAACGCGGGACCGGTGAAGATCGATCGCAAGTACTTCCAGCGGGTGATCCATATCACGGCCAATCCGGTCAATCGAGACTTGGGCGCGATCGGCGAAGAGCTCGAATCTCGTTTTGCCGCCCTCCAGCTGCCGATAGGCTTCAGCGTCCGCCTCGCGGGCCAAATCCAACAGCAACGCGAGACGTTCCAAGGCTTATTGTTCGCGACCGTCTTGGCGGTGCTGCTGGTCTACATGGTCATGGCGGCACAATTCAAATCCCTGATCGATCCGTTCATCATCATGTTCTCGGTTCCCTTAGGTTTGCCGGGCGTCATCCTGATCCTATTCCTCACCAACACCACGTTATCGACCACCTCCTTCATGGGCGTGATCATGATGCTGGGCATCGTCGTGTCGAACGGCGTGCTGCTGATCGATTACACCAACGTGCTTCGCCGTCGCGGTCTCGCGCTGCGGGACGCCGTCGTGCGCGCCGCCCGCACGCGCCTCCGGCCGATCCTGATGACCTCGCTGGCCACCGTCTTCGGCCTGTTGCCGATGGCCATCGGCCTCGGCACGGGAGGCGAGACGAACGCGCCGTTGGCACGCGCCGTGATCGGCGGCCTCAGCGTCTCGACGCTGCTGACGCTCTTTCTGATCCCGACCTTGTATTTAATGCTCGAAGAACGGTTTCCCAGAAGACCGGACCCCGAGATGGGTGGAGTTGAGCGAAACGGTGAAGTCGAAGTCGTGCCTTCTGCAGTGGAGAGCCCGGTGCAAGCCTGAGCGTAGCGTTATGAGTTCTTTCACTCAGACCTATCTCCATAAGCTTGTCATCCCGCAGAGGATTATTACGACGATTCGCAAACTTGGCGAGCACAAGGGGCGGCAGGAGCTTTACAAGAAGCAAGCGCCGGAGATGTTGGAAAACCTCCGTCAGGTGGCGCTGATTCAAAGCACGGAGTCATCGAACCGGCTGGAAGGGATCATCGCGGATGACAGGCGGCTGCGCGCTATTGTTGAAGAGAAGGCTAAGCCGGCGAATCGGTCTGAAGCGGAAATTGCCGGGTATCGCGACGTCCTCAACACCATTCACCAGCACATTCCATTTACCGAGCGCGTTGTCTTGCAGCTCCATCGTGACCTGATGAAGTACGCCGGGGATGATGGCGGCAAATGGAAAGCCACATCCAACGAAATTTCAGAAACGCTCCCGGATGGGACGAAACGCATTCGTTTTATTCCCGTCGCGGCTCATCTTACCGAAGATGCAATGCGGCAGTTGCACGCGCGGTTCAATGAGCTGGAAGCGGCGCGGGTGTGGGACCCGCTTCTGTTGATTCCGTTCTATGTGCTCGACTTCCTCTGCATCCATCCCTTCCTCGATGGCACGGACGTTTGGCCCGGCTGATCGCCTTGCTTCTTCTCTATCAACACGGCTACGAGGTCGGACGCTATGTGAGCCTTGAGCGGATCGTCGAGCAGTCGAAGCAGTCCTATTACGATACGCTTTATGCTTCTTCACAGGGATGGCATGAGGGCCGGCACGATGTGCTGCCGTGGACCGAGTATTTTCTTTCAACCGTTCTCGCAGCCTACGACGAATTCGAGAGTCGGTTTGGAAAGGCCAGTAAAGGGCGGGGCAGTAAGACCAACACGGTAAAGAATGCCATCGACCGCTTTGTGACCGATTTTAGCCTCACAGATATTGAGAAGGCTTGCCCGCTGGTGAGTCGGGACATGATCCGCCGTATCTTATTTGATCTAAAGAAGGAAGGCCGTGTCGTTTGTCTGGGCCGAGGTCCATCGGCGCGTTGGAGAAGAGTGTAATACCTTGAGGAAAGAGTGTAATAACCGGGCTTTATTACATCTATTCCCTCCTTCCGAGCATCATAGTAACCATCCTGGTAATGGAGAAGACCGCAAAACAAGGGAAGCAGTCATCCACCTTCCACCCATGCTAGTGCACGGAAGGGAACAAGCTTTTCAATTGAACCGCCAAGCCGAAATCGCCGCTGACCCGCAGGCGGCCCGACATGAAGACCGATTGACCGTCCAGTCTCCCGCTGAGGACGCCTAAACAGTCCTCGCCGGACATGGAGAAGATCACGTGGGGGTCGGGGTGCGACCCCTCGCTGATGGTGCAGATTCCTTCCTCGACGACGAGATTGTACTGTCCGCCTTGCGGCCCGCTCAGATCGAACTGGTACACCACCGTCAGGCCTTCGGCGGCTTCCGCATCGAACTTCTCGGGAAGCTTCCGAAAGAACTCTTTGACCGACGGATAATTCCCCATGTCCTTTGATGCGCGCGGCGGCCGGTTGCGTTCAGTAACGGAGTGTCACGGAAGAGGTGCTTGTCTTCGCACCGAAGAAGCGTTTGGAAAAGGCTTCGACGACGGCGGGATCGTAGCCCTTGCAACTGAAAATGTCGAGGTAGGCGCGGTTCGTATCGTTGGCAAAGTGCCCGCTGATCAACGACGTTTCAATCAGCTGGATCATCGAGTATCCCGCGACCCGGCCTTCTCCAAAATGGACGATCTGGCAATCCCCATACCGCCTCATGCCGATCAACTCGCACAGGGCCACGACATAGGCCTTGATGTGCTCGGCGTCTCGAATGGTCCCTGGGCGGCAATCTTGAAGATCAACCGCGGTCGAAAGACCCCACGCCTTGCCCTCACCGATCAACTCGCCCCCGACAGAATCCGCGGCAGTAGCAGGTGTCACAGCCGGTGCGACCGTCCCCTCTGAAGTCAGCGATGCATTCATCGGTCAGGTTCCCTCCAATGTAATGGTTGGTGAAGCCGCGACAATGGGGCCGCACTATATAGAAGCGGGCGCCGCCTGTCCAGCCTTCTCATTGACAGCCCTGCGCGCGGTCGGAGAGAATGCGCCATGACGACTTCTCATCAGAATCAACCTCCTTCCGACGCGACGACGCTATACACTATAGCAGACCGTCTGTGTACGTGGTGCAAAGTTCCGATGATGAAGCGACTCGTGGCCGGCGGCAAGTTCATTCACTACACCTGCCCCAAGTGCATCTTCCAGCACACCTCCAAGCGGGAGACGAAGCCGGACCAGCCCTAACGCTTGAGCCTGCTATTCCGTTGTGCCGGCGCGCACGCCCTCGGCATCTGTTCAAATTTTTGACAGTGGTATTTCATCGTAGCCAGATAGCTGATAGGCGGAGCGACGGCATTCATCTACACTGGCTGTATGAATCACCAGGCTGAGCGCGCAGTCGGGCCGTCCCCGAATCTCCTCCGGCTGTTCTTTGACAACGTCAAAACCTACGCGATCTTCACCATGGATCCCGATGGCCGCGTCGAAACCTGGAATTCGGGGGCTGAGCGGCTCTTGGGATATCGGGCCGACGAGATTATCGGCCGTCCCTTCGCGACGTTCTTTATTCGCGAAGAAGTTCAGGACCACATTCCCGAGAAAGAGCTCAGGCAAGCCGCCGAGACAGGACAAGCATGCGACGACCGGTGGGCGGTCCGCAAGGACGGAAGCCGCCTCTGGGTGAGCGGAATTACGGTAGGACTATACGACGACGCCTTTCGTGGATTCGGAAAAATCATGCGCGACCATACTCAATTGAAACAAGCGAAAGAGGAAATCGAGCGGTTAAACTCGGACCTGATGCTAAAGGTCAGGGATTACGAGCAGGCGGTCAGCGAGCTGCGCGCGTCGAAGAAATCCTTGCAAGACACGGTCGATGAACTGGAACGGTTTGCCGAAGCTGTCGTCGGCCGAGAGCTCAAAATGGCGGCTCTGGAAAAGGAAGTCGAAAACCTGCGGAGAAGGTTGGAGCAGCGGCCATGACTATTGGGGCATTGCCGCCCGGATCATCAGTATGCGATGGTCTGCAACTCCACCGGTTTTTCACTCCCGTCGAGGATCCGAACGCTCACCCGACCAATGATCCGGCCGTCCTCGGTTTCCACATCGACTCGCCAATCACCCGGTAGGGCGCGTTGCTTGACCGTGTACCCGCGGTATCCTCCTTCCCGACCGCCTGAGATCGCGATCGCAATCCGATCGGTCTGAACGAACTTCGCTCCCGGACCTTTCCCCATGGGGCGGTGCTGCCAACGGTGATAGATCGTGGTTTTGAGGTCCACGGGGGCAAAGACGGCCGTAAAGCAGTAGACCGGCCCGTCGCCCCGAAAAGGATTATCCGAATACTTTAGAAATTGATACCATCGACCCGGCTCATAGCTCAACTGATACATCCCGTCTTGTTTCCCGACCTGATGATAGATCCCGCCGAATTTCAGCGAGAGGGGGACCGGGGGGATCCAATTTAAAAAGTAAAAGCCGATCACAAGACCAATCATGGCGAAGGCCGGCCATCCGGTCCGTATCACATCTTTGCGCGACCGGTGGGGCACGCGTTCGTACACCAGCTCAACCACTCGCAGGGTCACGCCGAGACTTAACACCGCCCCCAACAGGAACATGAGCGCATTCATGAATCCGGTCAGGACGGGCAGAAAGAAGGTGAAGAAGCTGACCGTGACCACCGCATACAGGCTGACCAACAATCTGAGATTGGAGAGCCGGTCCCGCAGCCACTCATTGGCGACGAGCAAGGCCACCAGCACGCCGAAAAACACACCCGTCGTGGTGAAGGACGCGCTGCGGGAATAAAA
>DATFCE010000036.1:0-6072 GCA_035253365.1 Nitrospiraceae bacterium | reverse complement strand
ACGGGCACGAAGATCAAACAGGTCGCCATTTCAATCTCCGGCCATGCGGTCATCATCAAAAAAATCGGGTTGCCTCCCATGCCGGATGACGAGTTGGAAGGCCAAGTCAAGTTGGCCGCCGAGCAATACATCCCGTTCGATATCAATGAAGTCAACCTCGATTTCCACGTCTTGAATGCGTCTGAATTATCAGACGACGGCCAACCCCAAATGTCTGTCCTTCTGGTGGCCGCGAAAAAAGACAAAGTCAATGAGCTGACCGAATTGATACGGGGAGCAGGCTTGATTCCTGTGGTACTGGACGTGGACGCGTTTGCCATCGAAAACATGTACGGCATCAATTACGATCCCCAGCCGGATGAGGTGGTGGCCCTGGTGAACATCGGCGGTAGCGTCATGAACATCAACATTATGAAAGGGAACACCTCGTTGTTTACACGCGATATTTCAGTGGGGGGAAGCGGCTATTCCGAGGCGATCCAGCGTGAAATGGGCGTATCGTTTGAAGAAGCCGAAATGATGAAGAAAGGCCAGGAGCAGCATGAGGGGATGATCACCGCGGTTCTCGACGGCGTCAACGCGGAAGTCGCCTCGGAGATAGCCAAATCCATCGATTACTTCAAAAGTACGTCGACGGAAGGAGAGCTGAAGAAGATTCTGCTGTCCGGCGGGTGCGCGAAGGTGGCGGGCCTAGCGAGCCAATTGAGTGATCGAATGCGATGCACCGTGGAATTGGCGAATCCCTTCCTGAAGATCGATATAACCGGCGCCGATGTGCCGAGCGAATCATTGTCCGATGTGGCACCGATGGCGGCCGTCGGAGTCGGACTGGCCATCAGAAGCATGGGTGATCGATGATTCGGATTAATCTTCTCCCCACGCCCCGCGCCCGGGCCGTCAAAAGGCAATGGGACATCCGTCTCGAGATCGCGTGCGCAATCGCCGTGCTGGTGGTGGCCGTCGGTGCCTGTGTGTATTATGCCGATTTGCTCGACAGCGACATCGAAGCGAAGCAGGTTGAAAAACAAGGCAAGGAAAAGCAACTTGCGCTGCTGAAGGACAAGGTCAAGCAGGTGCAGGATTTCGAACAGAAAAAGAAGTTACTCGAAGACAAAAATCACGTCATCGATCAACTAGAAAAATCTCGATCAGGACCGGTCCGCGTCCTGGATTATGTCAGCCAAAGTCTCAATCCACTCAATCTTTGGCTCACGCGATTAAGCATGAAAGGCAATGACATCGAGGTCGAGGGGCGAGCATTGACCAATGATGATGTCGTGGAATTCGTCAACAACCTCCGTCAAGCGGATTACTTCAGCGATATTCGCCTGATCGAATCGCGTTCCGGATCGGAATCGAAACTCAATATCTATCAGTTCAAGCTCAACTTCACACTAAAGGCTTAACGTGCAACTCCCGAAGATCAATCTAGAGCAGCTCAGGACGGTCCCTCTTACGCAGAAGTTGGCGTTGCTGGCGATTCTTGTCGGAGGAATTTGCGTCGGGTTTTATTATTACGTCGCCACCCCGAAGAACGATGAGATCGCCAGGCTTCAAGAAGACGTGGCTAAATTAGATACGGAAGTACAGGCGACGACGATGAAAGTTCAGCATCTGGATGAATTGGTGGCGGCAAGTGATCAACTGGAGAAGGAACTCGCCAAGAAAAAAGAGCGGCTCCCACCGCAAGAAGAAGCGGTCATGCTGCTCAAACAACTCTCCGATCTGGGCATTCGGCTCGGGTTGGACATCAAGCTGTGGAAACCGGGCACCCAAGCCGAAGACCCCTCGAAATTATTTGTGAGGATGCCGGTCAGCGTCGAGGTTACTGGTGGATATCACACCGCGGCCATGTTTTTTGATCGAATCAATAAGCTGCCTCGGATCATTAATGTGTCGGATGTGCGGATGGGATCGTCGAGGGTCGAACAGGACGGCGTCATCATTCAGACCGTCTTCGAGTTGACCGCGTTCGTCGCGCCTCTTGAGGCAAGGCCTCTGAGCGCCTCGGCCAAATAATGACCGTGACACGATCGTGATGGTGGGAGTAGCTAACGATGAAAGTCGGGCGTAATAGCATAGTGCGGATTCTTATCGGTGCCTGTAGCATGGCGGTGATCTGCGCTGCGAATGGCTCACAAAGCGTCGCCGCGGAAACCGATCGCGACATGACGGGGACGCCAAGCTCACCGGCGCTGATCGCTCCATCTGCTCCCCTCCACGACTCAGGGAGGAGTCCTGTGCCCGATCCGGCGCTGTCCGGATCCGGCCGGGAGATGCCCGCGACGCTGTTGCCGTCCGAGGGGTCGAACGGGATTCCGATGCTTCCGGTGGTCCCCGGCGAGTATTCCTATAATGGATCGGGCCGGCGGGAGCCTTTCGCGGCGATTGTGAAAAATGGCCGATTGCCCGGCGAGGAAAATCAAAGCTTGCCGCCGCTTCAGCGTATTGGTCTGACGGAATTGAACTTAATCGGCATCATTTGGGGCGGCTTCGGCTACAACGCCATGGTTCAGACGCCTGACGGCAAAGGCTATACCGTCCGCCAGGGTACCCGGATCGGGCCGAACAACGGCACGGTCAGCTCGATCACGGAAAATGCGGTCATCGTGCATGAACGTTTCACGGACGTCTACGGCAACAAGCAGGTGCGCGAGCACGTCAAGCTCCTGCATGCGAAAGAGGGCTCAGAATGAAAGTACGACGCATCGTTTCAATCATGGTCACGTGGCTCTTCTTGCTGCCAAGCGCATTCTTCGGCTTGCACAATCTCTCGCTTGGTCTGGCGAACCCGTATGGGACGACGTCCGTGGAGCATGTCGATATCACCGATTCAGGAGACCGGCGGCGTGTTGAAGAGGGCGCCAAGACGAACGCCGATATGTTGATGGACGTTCCCGCTTCGGATGCGGACGCCCAGCGCACCTCACCGGCCAAGACGATGACGAAGGTCGAAGTGCTGAAGAGCGCCGGCGAAGCCACGGTCTTGGTGTTCGGAGACGGCGATTTTATCTACGAGGCTAAGCGCTTGAGTAATGATCGGCTCGTGGTGGATTTGCCGAATGTCGCATCCACATTGAATATGCCTGTGCTTCCGGTCGATCACGCGCTGCTCAAGCAGATCCGTATTGGACAACACACCAAGAAAGTCAGGCTGGTCTTCGATCTATCCGGCTCTGTCGGATACGCCATCAAGCCGGGACGAAGCCGGTTTGAAGTTCGGCTGACCGCTCCCTCGACACCGGAGCCGGCGCGTACGGCCGCTTCCCGCCTATCGACGCTGCCTGCGTCCGTTGATGCGGCTGACAAAGGGCAGCCAACCGTGAGGGTTGCAGCGCCGGGGCAAGTGCCGTTTCCCGAACGATTGAACATGATTCTGGCGAAGCCTGCCCTCGCTCAAATGGCTCCTGAGACACGGAGTTCGATGGAATCGGAAGAGATCGGCCAGCCTCGTTACGTGGGCCGGCGCATTTCGATGGATTTTCAGGCGGCCGATATCAGTAATGTGCTGCGACTGATCGCGGAGGTCAGTGGATTCAACATCGTGGTCGGCGAAGGCGTGAAGTCCAAAGTCACGTTGAAACTCGTCGGTGTCCCCTGGGATCAGGCGCTGGACATGTTGCTGAAGATGAATAATTTGGGCATGATCCGAGAGAGCAACATTGTGTGGATCGATACGCTCGCCAACATCGCTCGCCAACAAGATGAGGAAGCCCGGGCCAAAGAATCCAAAATCAAAGCGGAAGATTTGGTCACTCGCGTCTTTTATGTGCAGAATATCTCGGCTCAGGAGCTACAAACCACCCTACGCCAATACGTGAGCCCTCGCGGGTTGCTGCAAGTCAACCAAGCCAGTAATGCGCTGATCCTTCAGGATACCGAGTCTCGTATTGCGGCGTTCGGGGATCTTGTGCGCAGCCTGGACTTGGAAGTGCCGCAAGTGCAGATCGAAGCCCGGATCGTGCAAGCCGATACGTCGTATGCCCGGTCGCTCGGCGTGCAGTGGGGTATTGCCAACACCGCCTCGGCGTTAAAGGGATCGGGGACATCCTTTGTGGGAAATCAGACCGGGGCGTTCAGCGAGCAACAGTTGGACAGCCAGGGAACGATCACCCGCGGCTTTAACGTCAATCTGCCGGCCGCCGTTGCCGGGTTGGCGAGTATCCCGGCGGCCGGGTTCACGTTCGGGAAAATCGGGAGCCGTGACGGATTCACGCTCGATATTCGATTGTCCGCGGGAGAATTGCTCGGCTTGACAAAGGTCATTGCCGCCCCTAAGATCACAACCCTTGACAAACGAGAGGCGAAAATCTCGCAGGGGGAATCGATTCCATTCCAAACGACATCACTGCAAGGGACACAGACGACGTTCGTGGATGCCAATCTAGAGCTGCAAGTGACCCCGCAAATCACCTCTCGCGACCCGAAAGAAATCGGGAAGCAGGTTCTGCTGAAGATTCGCGCGACGCGAAACGCTGTGGGTGCCCGTAGCAATCCGGCTGGGCCCAGTATCGATAAGCGCGAGGCGACTACGCAGGTGCTCGTGCGTGACGGCGAGACGATGGTGATCGGCGGGATCTTTGTCGATTCTCAAACGAACCAGGTCAGTGGGATTCCCTATTTATCCCGTATTCCGGTCCTTGGGTGGCTGTTTAAATCCAAGACGGAAACCATCGCGAAACAAGAGTTGCTCATCTTCCTGACCCCCTCCATCGTGAAGGGCTGATCGATGTCGATATGCTTCGGTACTTGAACGGAGGAGAATCACACGGCAAGTACCTCTTGGCAATCCTCGAAGGCGTCCCTGCTGGTCTTCCACTCACTGCCGATCTCGTTAATCAAGATCTGATTCGCCGTCAAAGAGGATATGGCCGAGGCGGGCGCATGCGCGTGGAGGAAGACCGCGTGGAGTTCGCCTGCGGGGTCCGAAAGGGCAAGACACTTGGCAATCCCATCGGCCTCCTGATTGCCAATAAAGACTGGGAGAACTGGAAGGACGTGATGGCGGTGGAGGAGGGGCCCGTGCCTCCCGCCAAGGTGGTGACTCGTCCTCGCCCCGGGCATGCCGACTTGGTCGGCGCCATTAAATACGGGCACCGCGATATTCGAAACGTCTTGGAAAAGGCCAGCGCCCGCGAGACGGCCATTCGCGTGGCGATCGGAGGGGTTGCCAAGGCCCTCCTCGCGCCCTTCGGCATGCAGGTCGTCAGCTACACGACTGAAATCGGCGGCGTCGTCGCGCCGGTGTGCGATGATCCCATCGCCGCGCACGAACGTGCCGAAGCGTCCGATGTTCGGTGTCCGGATTCGAACGCCAGCGCCGAGATGATCGAGCGTATTCGTACCGCCAAACATCGCGGCGATACGCTAGGGGGTGTCTTTGAAGTCGTCGTGTTGAATGTGCCGATCGGGCTGGGCAGCTATGCGCAATGGGATCGGCGGCTTGGCGCCAGGCTGGCCATGGCGGTGATGAGTATTCAGGCCATGAAGGGAGTGGAGATCGGGATGGGGTTCGAGGCCGCTCGCCGGTTTGGATCGGACGTGCATGACGAGATTTATTATGAGACGGATGATCGGCATTTCGTGCGCAAGACCAATAATGCGGGCGGCCTGGAAGGCGGGATCACCAACGGCGAGCCGATCGTGCTTCGCGTGGCCATGAAACCGATCTCGACGCTGTACAGCCCAAAAAAAAGCGTTGATATCGAGACCAAGCAGCCGTTCGACGCCACGGTCGAACGCTCGGACATTTGTACCGTACCCGCCGCCGGGGTCGTCGGAGAAGCCGTGGTGGCGTTTGAAATGGCCAATGCGATGCTGGAAAAGTTTGGTGGCGACAGCCTGGAAGAGATGAAACGGAACTACGACGCCTATCAAGCCTATGTGAAAGCCTTTTAGTTTCAATTTCCTTGTGGTACCATCCCGCCGGTTTGACGCAACGTCTCTCATCATTCTATTCGCCCTCGCCGTACATGGCCGTATCCAGCGTTCAGTCGGTTGTCCGGGAGCAACGTGTCCCTATGGGGCCGCAAGAGCATGGCGTGACGGTCTCGCTGGCCGATCGCAGCTATG
>DATFCE010000035.1:0-12927 GCA_035253365.1 Nitrospiraceae bacterium | reverse complement strand
CCTTCCCGACCGGACTACTCCCCGGCATTGCACCATATAAGCCTTAACATAAGAGGCTTAAATAGTAGTTGACTTATAATAGGTATTTACGCTAATAGTGCGCAATCGGCATAACTACTAAATCTGAGAGACCGGTCCAGGCCACCGCCTTCTGCAAAGAAGCGGAGGCAGTAAGAATAACGATGACCCGTTTGTTACTTGGCTTTGTCCTTGGCCTAGCTACCGCTACGGCAACCTTTGTTGGTGCGGGAGACTACGGCTCATCTCCGTATGAATCGATGAAGGAGTTTCAACGGCATTGGGGAATCGATGCACCGTTTGAGGGCATCGACTCACAAGAGAAGCGGGATACCTATGTGCCCGGTATGGATACTCCCTGTTAGGCTGCTAGACCTATTGTGCTTGTCGAACTACAGAATAGTAAATTGGAGAGCCGTGTGAGCAAAGACTGTGAATCCGGTTTATGCCTACGCCTTAATGGGCATTTTATTCAGAGGAGGTCAACCATGCGAACGCTCGTACTTTTGTTCGGACTCTTACTCTATGCAAATGCAGAAGCCGGGACTATCACCAGTGGGAGTTACCTCACTCAGAACGGCCAAGGCGGGATGAACTTTGCGGGACCGGGGATCAGTGGAACCGGATTGAGTGGAGATGCCGGAGTGCTCTTGTTCGGAGACCAAGCCGGACAGTTCGCAACCTTCCGCTCAGAGTTCTCGGCTTTAGCTGGAACTATCTTTATTAACAGCGTCGAAATTCCTCTCCTCCCTCACCTCACCAACTCAGCGGACTTCCGGTTTACCGGCTCGCTCACGCTTCCAAGTGCTGGCGTTGATCCAGGGGAACTGTTCTTTGTAGAAACTCCTGGTACTGTAACCGGAACCGTCCGACACTGTAGCCCCGGCCCTTGCACAACGTACAGCCTATCTGGATCAGGATTAGCCTTGATTCGACTGACAGGAAATGGATTAACGGGAATCACGAGCACACAAATGAGTATGGTCTTCGGACAACCGTTAGCAGCGGTGCCAGAGCCGAGTACCCTCTTGTTGCTAACTTCCGTTCTAGCAATTTTGATTGGCTCACGGTTGATTCGAATCACGTCATCTCTGAAATCTTCGTGTGATTCTCATTACACGGATCACGCTTGATGCCCTATGTTCCCTCATAGATCGTTGCATAGGGGGCAGTGCAAACGGGTTCAAGTTACCCTCGTGGGGTTATCATGGCGAAAAGGCTGAGATCTCCAAATCGGAGACACGGACAGATTACCGGCTATCTCAAAGGAGATTTAGCGGAGTGGTTTGAAAATCTCCTTAATTCGGTAGATCGAGCGAATGTCACCGACTTTGTGGAAGCGGCTCTTGAGAACTATAAGAGGGATGTGGAGCGGTATGGGCTTAATGTAAACTTGCTGCCTGCTAAGAAATTTGAGAGGCAGCAAGAGGAAGAGGAGGTGACGAAATGACACATTTATTAGCATTTCTTAGTGGAGTGCTTGTCGCGACAACTATTTCAGTCTTTGCTTGGGATGATGGGGAATCTCGCTACGGTCAACTCAAGAACTTTGAACTCAGGAATGGTATTACCGACTATCCGGACTATGAACAACAGAACCGGAAGTACATCCCAAAGAGCCGAAGTCAGGAGCCTTGTTGAGCTAGTGTTCACCATCCTCTCCATTTTCCTTCCTGATCATAACTCATGGATTGCGGCAGGCCGGTGGCATTCCAAACCGTATCGAAAGCAGGTCACATAAGCTGCGTGGGATCTGCATCGAACGGCATCTTCATGGCACTCGACCTTTTAGTGTAAGAATTGCGGAGAGGCAAGAAGTTTGTCTGTGGACCTCAGAACGGGATCCTTAATCCCATCTGAAACTCGTTCGGCATCATGGAGTGTCCTGGTGATTCTCGGAAGAGGCGGTCTTGGAAGATCGTGCTGTTGGTATCGGTGGTGCCGCCGGCATTGAAGCCAGCGCCGAGGTACGGCATGATCGTTTGGCCGTGAAGGCTATACCGACCTGTAATGACCGGGGGTTGCCTGAATAAATTTGTCGAGAGACCCGAAGAGAGCGAGAACGTATCGGTTAGCGAGGTCGTTGATTCACGACTGGTGGGTGCGGCGGAAAGGGAATTTTGGCCTCCCGACGACTGCTGGGCAACAGCAATGCCGTTACCCGTTAAAGTTACGCTTACCCCGAAGAGAACGGCCAGCAAAAGTAAACCGGCGTGCAGCATAAGCCGATACTACGCTTTGTTGACGGCCCATGCAATCCCCATGACGGTCCGAAATTATGTCGGTTATATTCCTACGGAATCGGCTTTCTGCGAAGTTGAACCCTCAAGCCGATGAGGTAAACGTCATCAATCTTCCAATTCATAGCTTGCGTTCGTAGCTGTGGAGATCCGACTGATTCTAGAGACGCAGGAATAATTAATGCGGAGAGAGAGCCGATATCTTCTCAGGCATGGCCGCTTCAAGAGTGGCAGAGGAAGGTGCAGTCGCGGGTTCCGACGGTAATGAAGGTGTACTGGTTCCTATTTTGCCGTTTTCTTCGGTGCCATCATGATGGCAGGATGGTGAGGTTGCCATGGGGAGATGTAGCAAACTTGTCATGACATTCGGCCGAAACGTGATAAGGCACGCCTGAGTCTGATGTTGCACCACACGGGCCGTCACATACATCATCCGGCGTGTTGACTGTGTCCTAACGGGGCGTCGCAAGAGCCAACTGCCCTCAGGGACGTCTGCCAAGGTCGTAAAATGGATCAATTCCGCGTTATCTTCGTTCAGAAGCATAGGATGGCGAGCCCATTTCCATTTCAGATAATTGCGAAAACGACGCCACAGCTTTGAGATTCTTATGATCATCGTGGCCATTCAGGCATGACGTCTTTACGGTGAATTGAGTGTAGCGAACTAAGGAGAAGTGTCAAATGAATGGGGCGCGATGGATGTACCACTCTTGGGGGCACAGGAGCCGTGCTTAGAGCTGTCTTAGTGGTTCTATCCCTTTACTGAGTGAGCCGGTACGAGGGGCCCGCCGGGCCAGAATATAAGCGATAAGCACATGGGTCAGGGACGGCATTGCTTTTTCAGAACCGAAGTTTCCAGCGTATCGCTCTAGAACTGAACAAGTCCGATCAATCGAATCTTGTGCCATTCTTGTCTCTCTTTGATTGAGAGACGGCTTGTTGCGAAGGGTGAGCAGCATGGTCTGTGTTCGACTCAGCAGCTGCAATTCCTCCGCTTCAAGCAGATGAGCTTGGACCCAAAGATATTGGAGCGGCTCGTAGGCCTCCCGTTGCAGCAGGTCTAAGGGATGGCTGCGAGGCGTGATGAAGTCACGGATGACGGCCAGATGGGCCAATAGTTGCGAGCGCACCAGTGTAGCTTGTTCACTCCGCCTGCGTCGCTCCCGGTACACCGGCCACACGCTGAGAAACAGCGCGACGCCGGTGGCAAGAAATGTAGCGACAGCAAAGGTCAGCAATCCAACAGCAGCAACGGCAGTCCAGCCTGAATCCATACTGTTCCTCTTTGTTGACGTGATGACAGGTTAGCCGTCTCATCCGGTAAGGAGTTCAGCACGGCCGGGAAGTACGTCCATGGGGTTCATCCCCTCCCGGACCGCCGACCCTGCTGCTTATAAACATTTCTCCGGCATCTGTCCATCTTTTATCGTCCGCGCAGTGTGGTCACTCAATCATCTTCATGTCACGCAGAAACCGTTCCGCGACCTCTCGAACCGGGCGGTGTTCGCCGTCAACCTGATGGTTCAACCGGCGCATCGTGACATCGGAAAATTTTCCCGACAGTTCGGCCACGGCCTGTTGGAGGCGCGGTTCTGACTGCAGCGCTGCGTCGCGCACGGCCAGGGCGGCTTGGTAAGAAGGAAAGTAGTGTTGGTCATCCGCCAGTACGGCGACATCGAGGACGGCCAACTTCCCGTCCGTCGCGTTGCCCGCCACCATATCCACCTGTTTGCGTTCAAGCGCTTGGTACAACAGGCCGAGATCGAGCGTGACCGGCGATCCTTTGAGCGGAAGGTGATAGATCTTCATCAGGCCCGCGAGTCCGTCAGGACGTTGCTGAAATTCATATCCCATTCCCATCGCCCATCCCGGTGCATATTGAGCCGCCTGACTCAGCGATGCGATGCCATGGTTTCGCGCGTCCTCACCACGGATCACCATGGCAAACGTATTGTTATATCCTAACGGGTCTATCCATTGAATGCCGAACTGCCTTTGATAATTGCTCCGAACCAGCTCCCACATGCCGGCCGGGTCAGAGGTGGCCGGAAGTTTCAGCACGGCGGTCAACGCCGTCCCGACGTATTCGGGATACAGGTCGATGTCGCCTTTAATGAGGGCTTGGTGCGCCAGGAGTGTGCCGCCCAGGTTGAACTTGCGATCGACCCGGCGGCTCAGGCGATGCTCGAGATGTTGCGCGACAATCTCACCGAGGATGACTTGCTCCGTGAAGTTTTTCGACCCGACTGTGATCGGATGCTCCCGGTCGCACGCGTTCAGCCAGCCGGCCGCGATGAGAATTATGAAACCGGCGAAGACCTTTGCACGACCCATTCCAGCCCCCGATCTAATACAATCGCCATGGTCGCGGCAGGAATCGCTCCGGCCAGGAGCAGCGTGGCATCGACCGAAGCCAATCCGCGGAAGATAAAGACGCCTAATCCACCGGCGCCGATGGCGGCCGCAATGGTGGCCGTGCCGATGGTCGTCACGGTCGCGATACGTAGGCCGGTCAAAATCGTTCTTGCCGCCAACGGCAATTCGATCTCTGTCAAGAGTTGCCGCGGTGTCAGCCCCATCGCGATCGCGGATTCCCGGACGACACGATCCACCCCGACTATGCCGGTCACGGTATTCTGCACGATCGGCAGGAGGGCGTACAGGACCAGCGCAATAATGGCGGTGGATTTCCCGATGCCGCCGAGGAACGGGAGAGGGATGAGAAAGCCGAACAGAGCCAAGCTGGGAATGGTCTGCACCGCGCTGATCACTCCCAAAGCCCATTGACGAACCATGGCGTGCCGGGTCAAGAGAATTCCGCCGGGAATGCCGAGTGTAGCGGCGATCAGCATGGTGACGATGACCAAGAACAAATGCTCCAGGGTCAGGTCGCCGATTTCTTCCAATAAACTCGCCGGCATCACGCGTTCAGATTTTGAGGGTTAAGCGCCGCGAGAAACGCCTGCGCTTCTTCGCTCTGCGCGTATTGGAACTCGGCCGGCGTGGTCAGCACCTCCAGCCGGCCGTTATGAAGTAAGCCAATGCGCGTGCCGATCGCTAGTGCTTCACGCAGATCATGTGTCACAAACAGCGCGGTCTTACCATATTGGCGGCGTAACGATAGGAATTGCCGCTGCAGTTCCACTCGCGTCACCGGGTCCACGGCGCCGAACGGTTCATCAAATAAGAGCAGGTGAGGATCGGCGGCCAGCGCCCGGGCGACGCCCACCCGCTGGCGTTGACCACCGGACAATTCGCGCGGGTAGCGGGCAACGAATTCTTTCGGAGGAAGGCCAACCTGAGTCAAGAGCGATTCGATTCTCGCGGCCACTTCCTCGTCGGGCCAGCCCTCCAAGCGCGGAATCAGCCCGACGTTATTCGCGATGGTGAAATGCGGAAAGAGCCCACCTTCCTGAATCACGTAACCGATGCGGCGCCGCAGCCTGATTGGATCCCACGCGGTCGTCCTCATCCCTTCCACCAGCACTTCTCCCGCGCTCGGATGCAGCAGGGCATTGATCAATTTCAACGCGGTGGTCTTGCCGGACCCGCTGCGTCCGAGGAGCACGAGCGTTTCTCCGGCTTCGACATCGAACGTGATGTTATGAAGAATGTCTCGCGATCCGAGGCGGACCGAGACGTTTCGGAACGAGACAAGAGGGCTCATGGAGGCACAAAAACAGCGGAATCAGCCACCCATAGATTCTCGGCAAAGCTCCATTCGCCGTCCACCCATTGGGCCTCGCAACGGAATCCTGTGCGGTGTGCCATGGCAGGGATTTCCTCGACGCGATACTTATGACACGCTTCGGTCCAGATCGTTTCGCCTTGTCGAAGATTGACGACGAAGTCCGCGGCCTTGATCGACGCCGTCTGGTCGAGTTTCGACCGAAGGTGCATTTCGATTCGTCGCTCGTGACTGTTGTACCGCGCCTCATGCGCGAAGTGCTTCAGCGCAAAATCGCCTTGCAACTCGCGATTGATTCGGGCCAAGAGATTGAGATTGAAGGCAGCGGTGACGCCGGCAGGATCGTCGTAGGCCAGCAGCATTTCATCGATGGATTTTTCAAGATCCGTTCCAAGCAGCAGGGCATCCCCCGGCGTTAGACAGCGACGAATCTCGCGCAGGAAGCTCTCTCCAACGGGACGATCAAAGTTACCGATGCTGCTGCCTAAAAACAGCACCAACAGCCGCTGATCCGTGCGCCGTCGAAACGCGACCTCTCGTAACCCATCCAGATAGGACTTTTCAAGTCCCACGATACTGATGCTTCGCAGGTTCCGCAGTTGCTGTTCGCACTTGACGAGGGCGGAGGCGGAGAGATCGACGGGAAAATAAAAGACCGGTTCGCGACGCGCCAAGGCTTCCAAGAGCCATTGGGTCTTGCTGCCGGTTCCGCTGCCAAGCTCGATGACCATGACCGGAGGAGGAAGATGTTCAAGCATCGTCCCGGCATATTGTCGCAGGAGGCGTTCATCCGCCCGGCAGAGTCCGTATTCCGGGGTGACGGTAATGGCGTCAAACAAGGCTGTGCCGAGTTCATCGTACAGATACCTCGACGGCAGCTCGCGTTGATTCGGCTTGCTCAGGCCCTCCCGAACAGCGCGCGCAAATTCCGACAGGCCGTGTGAGGACCCCGCCGGCAAAGACGACGATTTAATTGTGGACGACTCGGAATCCGGCGTAGGCATAGGGGTAGTCCGACCGAAACCAATTGCGAAAGGATCGGCGTAACAAGCACGAAGCGGTCTGCGAAGACCCGCCTTTCATGACGTAGTGCGCGCCGTCGAAAAAGGGAGCGGAATATCCCGGGTAGAAGGGAAAGGTCTCAAAGCCGGGGAAAGGCTCAAAGACCGTTGACGTCCACTCCCATCCGTTGCCGACGAGTTGCGAGACGCCGAACGCGCTGTCCCCCAGCGGTGAGGCGGACACTGAAATGGGATCCCAGAAGCGGAAATCGAAGTTGCCGCGCGATGCATCAGGCGGCGCATCGCCCCACGGATAGCGCCGTTCGTCGCCATTCGGTGTCCCGTAGGCGGCCCGATGGAATTGTGTCTCCGTCGGCAATGTGCCGTCGGCCCACCCCGCGTACGCCTGCGCTTCCCCCTGCGTGACGTACACCGGCCAGTCGAGCGGCAGCGGAATCTCACCGAACATGGTTCGCACGTGCCAGTCGGAGCCGTGACGGATCCAGAAATGCGGGGCGGGCGCTCCCGCTCGGACAAATTCGAGGTATTGTCCATTCGTGACCTTGTATTTGGTGATGGCGAAGGCCGGAACCGTCACGGCATGCTCGTCATATTCATTATCCCAACCAAATGTCTCTGACGGGCGGGTTCGGCTTTTTCCAAGGGTTGCTTGCCCTTCGGGGATGTCGATCAGGCGGTGGACCGGGCAAGGGGCAATGGGAGACGGCAATGATCGTGCAGGACTGTGCTTATACTCGAACGCCACATGATGAAGCAGGTAGGCAAATGTCTCGGCATGCATCAATCGATGTTCGATGGCGACTCGAAGCAAGTCCGCTGGAATTTCATCGCGATGGCTGTCCAGCGTACGACGGACTTGCGCATTGTATCGGTGGACTTCGGCCGATTCCGGCCAATCAGCCGCTGCATCCTGGGGTAACTGTCCGGGTTCGGGATCGATGCCAAAGGCAAACAGCCGATCGAAGTCCGGATGAAAGGCCGGTAATCCCAAGGCCGGAGCGATGAGGTTCCAGTCAAAGGCTTCAAGATGGCCCAAGTAAAAAATGAGGCGATGGCGTTCCGCTACTGGGCGGTGGTAAAGGGCGGTTGGCCGGAGGAGCGCAAACAGCGCATCCGTGCGGATGCGAGCTTGGTTCATAGAATGAAGTGATGATCGCGGGGTACTGAGCAAAGCCATGATGCGCCATCCTACTGATCGACTTTTTCCTTGCATAGAGCGATTCAGGTAATTTCTTGTAGGCCGTATCCGCATATCCTACTCTTAGGACCTGACATGGAAGAGCACTTGACAGGTCCCAAGCGGATATGTAACCATTGGTTACATGAATTCTGTTGATCTCAAACGCGTCCGCTTAGCTTTGGGACTGACTCAAGAGCAACTCGCTCAAAAGTTAAAGACGACCCGAATGACCATCACCCGCTATGAGAGCGGTACCCGCCGCATTCCCGGCATTATCGATGTGGTGTTGAAGCAATTAGCCTCGGCGCCCCGCATTGCGATGGTCGGGATTGTCGCAGCGGGAAACCCGATTGAACCGGTGCCGCAATCGGAGTGGGTGGAGGCGCCGTCGAGTATGCTGCGCGGCAGACAGTCATTCGCGTTGAAAGTCAAAGGGGATTCCATGCGGGATGACGGTATTTTGCCGGGGGACATCGTCGTTGTGCACAAACAAGCAACCGCTCGAAACGGCCAAACCGTGGTCGCCGTTGTCAATCATGAAGCTACCGTTAAAAAATATTATCGCAAAGAACGTCACATCGAATTACATCCGGCCAATGCTTCAATGAAGCCGATTGTCGTCTCGCCGGCCGATGACTTCCGGGTGGAAGGCGTGGTGGTCGGCGTGATCCGTCATTGCGAATAGCCACGAGGAGGGTCCCATGTCTGCCACATCATCTCACGACCTTGCCGAACGCCTTGCCGGTCTCGAACGAACTGTGGAACGTCTGATGGGCGATTGTTTGCGGTTACAGCAACAGGTGAAGCAATCGTCGCGAGCCAACTACGGCAAGTCCGACGGAGGGCTTTCATTTTGGAAACGGATGGCTTTTCGGCGAGGGAGTCTCACGCCCAAGCCCGCGATTCGCGAGAATAAGAGGGTTCATCCCATGTTGTTCACTGGAGAAACAGCCAGGCATTCATAAAAGTGGTAAGCCCGCGTGCCTCCGTCCACCTGAAGGAATGAATCTCCATCCTTATGCTCAGCCTTCGGCCCTTTATAAATAGACTTTGCGGTGCTACGAACTTGCCCGGTCATAGCCTAAACGACACGAGGATCGGATATGGGCCTACATTCAATTCATATCGAATCTGATAGTTAAGGCCAGTTGACCACCCTACTGATGGACCAGGACTGAAAAAGAAGCATGTTCATAACCAATCTCCGTGGATTGGGCATAGCAATGCCGGATCTTGAGAGCTGAGCTGCGGAAAACCAGCTGCCCAATCGCCCTTGTCAGTTTCAACATGCCGGATTATGCCCCTGCGCTCCTATGTTTCGTCAGCGTGCTGATCTGTCTGGCGTTGGGACTATTGGTGCTGGCGCGCGCGGATCGCGATGCCCTCCATTGGGCGTTTGCGGCATCGCTGGCCGCTCTCGCTCTGGCTCAAGTGGGCAACGGGCTCAGTGTGCTGTCTGGATCGATGCCGGACGCGCTGCGCTGGAGGCGTAGCGCGCTGGTCGGCGAAACGCTGATGCCCACCGGATGGTTGATCTTCAGCCTGACCTTCGCGCGCATCAATACCCCGAATATTTTGCATGAATGGAAAAGCGTGCTCTACGCGTTCGGGGCGCTCACCGCTCTCTTTCTCGCGCTCGTGCCTTCCGACCGCATGTTCCATCTGAGCCAGACCGCAAGCGGCGAGGGCTATGTGGCGCTGGGACCGTCTGGTCGTATCTATGCCAGCCTGTATTTGATCGCCCAGGTTTTGGTTCTGGCGAATTTGGAGCAAACCATCCGCCATGCCGATCAGGAGACCCGATGGTATATCAAATTTCCGGTGGTGGGGCTTGGTCTCCTCTGCGTGTATTTCCTGTACCAAACGTCTGATCTGTTGTTGTATTCCGTGTGGCATCAGGAGTTGGTGTCGTTGAGCGCCGCCGTGTCGTGTGTCGCGTGCTGCCTGATGGGGTATGGCCTTTTGCACAGGCCTATTCCCAATGTGCAGATTTACATCTCTCGCAAGGTCATCTCCAGCTCTCTGACGTTTATGATCGTCGGCGGATTTTTGGCCGTCACGGGCTTGACCGCCTGGTTTCTTCGCTCGTCCTCATTGCCGGGCGGAATGATCCTCAGCATTCTGTTCGTCCTTTTGGCCGTCACTGGCTTGGTCTTTGTTCTGTTATCCGCCCGACTTCGCCAGGGGATGAGCCGATTCGTCGAGCGGCACTTCTTTCCGCACAAGTACGATTATCGGACGCGATGGACGGAGGTCAGCGAAGCGCTTGGCGAGCCCGGCACTCCGGAACAGATTGCGTGGCGGGCGGTTCAGCTCTTTAAGGGCATCTTCGGCGCGCGAAGGATTGCGATCTGGATGGCGACGGATCTGGAGGACGGCACGTGGACCCGCATCGGTGCCCACAATGTGATAGGGAACGTGGATCATCTCAAAGATTCGCGCGCGGTGCGCGAGTGGCTGGAAGCGCAAAAAGATCCGCGCGATCTCTTGACTGACAGCCACACCCTTCCCTCGGCGCTGGAAGCGGTGGTTCAATCCACAGAGGCTGTGCTGATCGTTCCCTTAAAAGCCGGCCACCATGCGATCGGCTGGGTGGCGTTAGGACCACATGGACGAGGGCCGGAATATGGACAGCAGGATCAAGACCTTCTGCGGTGCATTGCCGCGCAGGTGGCGGATCGGCTGCAACATCTTGTGCTGGCCGATCGATTGATCATGGCTCGTGAAATGGAAGCCTTCTATGAGTATTCGACATTTTTTCTCCATGACCTCAAAAATTTTACCGCGGCGCTGTCCCTCGTGGCTCAAAACGCCGAGCGGCATGGAAGCAATCCCGAATTTCAGCACGCGGCCATGCGAAGCGTTGCCGCGACGGTTCGCAAAATGCTGGCGCTGATCGGCACGGTCTCCGCCTTGTCGCGCGACTTGCATCCGAAATTGGCGCCCGTCGAGCTCAACGAGTTGGTGGACGAATTGCTCAAGGGATTCGGCGGCGGCGCCGGCGCCACATTGGTGCGCCGCACCGAGCCGATTCCTCCGGTGGAAGCCGATCCGGATCAGCTGCACCAGGTGCTCTTGAATCTGATTCTGAATGCGCAAGAAGCCGTGGGACCCCACGGGCAGATTACCATCCGAACGGAAGCGGACCCCGCCGAGGTGCGGCTGGTGGTGGAGGACAATGGCTGCGGGATGGACCGCGCGACTATCGCCGGATTATTCCGCCCCTTCCGCACGACGAAAGGGCGTGGATTGGGTATCGGATTGTATCAATGCCGAAAAATCATTCAGGCGCACCGAGGCGTTCTCGAGGTGGAAAGCGAAGTCGGCAAAGGGAGCCGGTTCGTGATTCGCTTGCGCGCCAGCCGATGAAAGGAGACTTCAGGGCATGTCACGGCCGTCGTTATTGGTCGTAGAAGACGATCCCGAAATTCGGGATCAGATGCGGTGGGCGATGGAAGATACCTACGCCGTCCATCTGGCCGGTACGCCGCGCGAGGCGTTGGCGCTGATGAAACGGGATCGCCCGGCGCTGGTCACGCTCGATTTAGGCCTTCCTCCGCATCCCGATGACGCCGCCGAAGGCTTGGCCGTCCTGGAAGGACTGTTAGGAGTGGATCGATCGGCAAAGGTTATCGTCATCACCGGCAATAGCGAAAAAGCGCATGCGCTCGACGCCATCCAACGAGGGGCCTACGACTTTATTCAAAAACCGGTTCAGATCGATGCGCTGAAGATTATTCTCCAACGCGCGTCGTACCTCTATCAGCTGGAACAGGAAAATGTGAAGCTTCAGCAGCAAAAGACCCACGAAGGGTTTCAAGATATCATCGGCATGAGCGCTCCGATGCATCAGCTTTTTGCGACAATTCGACGGGTGGCGGCCTCTGATCTGGCCGTCCTCATCATGGGGGAAAGCGGAACGGGCAAGGAACTGGTGGCGCGCGCGATTCACCGGGAGAGCGCGAGGCGCGGAGGCCCGTTCATCGCGATTAATTGCGGGGCGATTCCCGACACCTTGCTGGAAAGTGAATTGTTCGGCCATGAGAAGGGCGCCTTTACGGGAGCGCATGTGCAGCGAAAGGGCCGGATCGAGTCGGCGCAAGGTGGAACCCTGCTGCTCGACGAAATCGGAGAGCTGCCGCTGGCGCTCCAGGTGAAGCTGCTTCGATTTCTTCAAGAACAACGCATCGAACGGGTGGGGGGACGGGAACCCATTCCGGTCGATACCCGTGTGGTCGCGGCCACCAATGTCAATCTCGGCGAGGCGCTCGATCAGGGCCTCTTTCGCAAGGACTTGTTCTACCGGCTCGGTGTAGTGCAGATCACCGTGCCGCCCCTGCGCGAGCGGGATGACGATCTGCTCTATTTGGCGCAGGCCTTCGTGCAGCGCTGCCGGGATGAGCTGAATGTTCGCGTGACAGGCCTGTCGGCAGAGGCGCAGGACGCGATTCAGGCCTACGCATGGCCCGGCAACGTGCGGGAATTAGAGAATCGGATCAAGCGCGCCGTGGTGATGGCCGAGGGGCGCATCTTGCAACCCGCGGACTTGGAATTGTCCGGGGGGCCGATGCCCCCTCCAGCCGTCACGCTGAAGGAGGCGCGGACACAGATGGAAAAAAGTCTGATCCGCCAGGCGCTGATCCGGACGAACGGCAATGTCACGCGTGCGGCCGAAGAGCTCGGCATCTCACGGCAGACGCTGCACGAATCTATGAACAAGTACGGATTGATAAGCAAAAATACGACGTGAAAAGCTGACGCCGGTATCGCCATATATAG
>DATFCE010000034.1:0-21043 GCA_035253365.1 Nitrospiraceae bacterium | reverse complement strand
CGCGCGTCGTCTTTCTGCAATTGCGTGACCGGGCCGGCGGCCCGTTTGCAGAATCCGCAGCGATAATCGAAGAATTCGACCACCGTGACATCACCGGCCGGATCACCGCTCACCGGCGACGCGGGATCGTGCAGCAACTCTCGCTCATGCGCGACGATCGCCTGTTGAATATGCGCTTGTTCTTCCGTTTGCCGTGTCGCCTCTAACCTGCGAAGGGTCTGCTCAATGACCTCGGGATGTGACCGAATGTACGACTCGATCACTTGTTCGACCGATTGCCGCCATGCTGGATCGTCCGTGGGGGCCGTGGACTGCGCAAAGGCCAATGAGGAAAGCAAGCCGGCACACGTGATTACGATCACCAGAGCTATCGGAGCGTAACCTGAATAGATCGAGGAACGCAATGCCGACTTCGCTGTTTGCATCATGAATTCTCCTTTTTTCGCTTGTTACAGAGAATATCCATCTCCACATAGAACAATGGATATATCTCTGCTCTGCCGAGGCTCACACTACTTGCACTTGTAGCCGCCCACGAGCCCCGAGCACTCGCCTGACTTGCATTTGTGGTCGTTCCCCACCGATCCCGCCTTGCCGCAGCTCTCACCCTTGTCGAGCTTCGCCCGGCATGCGTTGGCCTTCACGTCGAAACCCTCGTCGCACCAGAATCCCGCGCCGCAGTCAGCATCTCTATCACACACGCAGGTTCCTTTGGTCGCGCCGCCTACCGGAGCGTTGCATTTGCCGACACGGCATTCATCCTCAAAGCGGCAACTCTCGCCCATCGAAGCTGACGCAGGAGCCGAGCAGAAGCCTGTTTTGCACCGTCCCGCCTGGCACTGATCGTCTTTCGTGCACAGGGCTCCGTCAGCCAATTTTGTCTTGCACGTTCTCTTGCCTGAAATCGGATCCCCGCAGTACTCGCCCGCGCCGCAGTCCGAGTCGGCTCGGCATTCGTCCGGATCTGCGCACACACCAAAACTGCAGCGGTCGGAGTCGCATTGGCGCTTATTGGTGCACACCGTGCCCTTATCCAGCTTCGGCTTGCAAATGTTGCGGGCGAGGTTGAGAATCCCGGCCGTACAGAATTCATCCGCTTCACAGTCTGAATCCGCCTCACAGGCTCCCTCGCCGCGGAGTCCCGCCATGGCCTGATAATCAGTCTTGCCGTCACGAGTTTGATAGTGCTCACGCTGTCTGGCCGCCCGGTTCAACTGGCACGCGTTCAGCACCTCACTGCTCTTTTGTGAGGTGCAATAGTCCATGACATTGGAGGTTCCATCGCACCAGCGCAGATCGCCATCGCTGTTGGGTTTGGCCTGCCCCTGGCAGGAGTTGCACTTGATGTGATTGCCGAAGTCTTTGTTGCAGTTTGAGACACTGAATGGATTGAGATTCACGTAGGGCTCGAACGTGTGCTTCAGGGAGAAGAAGTGACCGATCTCATGCGCGAGCAGATACTTCTCGACAAAATCTCCCGGGTTAGAGGCCACCGCGTTGCAAGTTGCCATGATGATGCCGAGTTTGCGGCTGAAAGGATTAACCCAATGCGGAAAGGTGGCTCGGCCGCAGAGGCCTTTATCCTTGTTCTCGTTCTTGACCACCTCATCGACCACCAGCACCGTCAAGTGCCCCTCGGTCTTTGTACGAGCTTGGTTGTCGAAATTATCCTCCATGAACTTCTGGAGGTCGGAGGCGTTGTCGAAACCCAGATAGCTGAATTTCTTGCCGTTTGAATCGATTTGCACCTTGATCCGCGGGTGGTTTTCCTGGACAAACGTCGGATGGATGTCGAGCGCGGGGCTATTGCTGTAGAGGGACTCGGCGGTCTCGATGTTGGTCTGAAGCCACTTCATGATTTCATCGTAGGTATACCGCTGGGTATTGATATGGAACTCGACATTGACGTCGAAGTCTGCGGCGAAGAGAGGAGCAGGTATCACCGTCCAGCCTATCAAGAGAAAGCCTAGTGCGGCGGTTATTCTCATCAAGAAACTCATGTGGAAGACTCCTTTCGTACTCGCCGCAAATGCACTGAGAGTTTCACCCGCACAGCGCGGCGGTTCGGATTACCTGCATTCGAGTTTCGTGATCCCAGAGCATTTCCCGGACTTGCACTTATGATCGTTCCCGAAGGATCCCAGCTTGCCGCAGGTGTCGCCTGTATCGAGCTTCGCCCGGCATGTGTTGATCTTGGCGTCCATTCCTGCATCGCACCACTGGTCCGTGCCGCAGTCGGAATCGGTTTTACACACGCAGGTCCCCTTGGTCCCGTCAACGCTGCTGCACTTCCCTTCCTGGCACGCATCGTCGTTGTAGCAGGTGCCGCCCATCGCGACCGAGTTGGGCGTGTAGCAGCGCGAGAACTTGCACTGCCCACTCTTGCACTGGTGCCCGCCGCCGGCGAGGTCGCACGTCTCATTATCGTTTTTCAGGGCCAGGCAAGCGTTCGTCGCCAAGTCGGCGCCGGCGTTGCACCACTTGCCGGTGCCACAGTCAGCGTCCTCTTTGCACACACAGGTTCCTTTCGTGCCGTCTAGGCTGCTGCACTTGCCTTCCTTGCAGGCGTCGTTGACGTAGCACGTGCCGCCCATGGCGACCGAATTCGGCGTGTAGCAGCGGGAGAATTTGCATTGTCCGCTCTGACACTGGTGCCCACCGCCGGCGAGGTCGCACGTCTCGTTGTCCGCCTTCTTCGCCTCGCACTGGTTCTTGCCGACGGTAATCGTCCCCTTGTCGCAGTACTCGCCGCTCGAGCAATCGCTATCGTTGTTGCATTCCTTTTGTTTCGTGAAGTATCGCGACACGGCGAGATAGTGATAGATCGTCCGCTTGTCTGACACGCCGCCTTCACACATCTGATACGCCGATGTGGCATAAAGAGTTGAGAATCTCTTGTTCCTGCAACTCTTCTTGCCCTCTTCTGCATTCACAAATCCGTATTCATCGTCCAGTCCGAATGCGTGGCCGACTTCATGCCAATAGCTTCCATCAATGGTCATGGTCGAAAAATTGTTGACTTGGAACACGTTCGATTTGTACATCTGATTAAAGTGCGCGCGCAGGAACTTAGTAGCAAAGTGTGCCGTCAGATGATCGCCGGCTTGAAGAAGATTCAGGGTCGATGTCGGGAAGGTTGAATCGTTGTGCCCTTCCAGCAGCAGTTTGAGCTTGAAGATCCCCGGAATACTCCAATAGGCTTCAGCAGTCCGCACAAAGTTGTCTAAAATCCAGCCCTGCGGGGTCACTTTCACCACTTGATTGCGCGTCGAATCCCACCGCCAATACAGGTCTTTGTTCTTATCCACGCGACACCCGGAGTAGGTATCGCCGTCCTTCTCGTACTGGTATTGAATCTTGCCCAGACTAATAAACTTGTTTTCCGGATCTCGCTGGTGAAGATCCTTATTGTCATACTTGCTCGCATCGCCGGGGAAAAAGGTCGAGGTCGCGCAGAGCGTGGTCGCGATTGATGTGGCGGCAGGCTTGAGCGCGAAAATCTGCACATTGTTCGATGGATCAACGACCTGAGAGGCCTCATACAGTTGGCCGGCATGCCCAAAGTCGAAATCCACCCGATCGGGAACCAACTCGTTGAAGATCGGTTTGTAAGGGATGATCATCCTCCATACGCCGTCTTTCTTTTCAAGAATGTAGATGTACTTGAAGCTCAAAGCCGAGCCGATGGGAAGACCGACGAAGTTGTAGTGTCCCCGGATCACCTTTGGATCGAGATCGCTCGCTTTCAGAACCTGCTTCTCCGCATTGCCGCCATCGGTTCCGGTTGCCCTTAGGATCTCATTGCCTTTGGCGTCACGCTGGCGATTGCATTGAAGGATGATCCCATTCCATCGCCGGTCGCCTTGATATGTGACATCGGGGAAGAGCTCTTCGTAGAATTTCAGGTCGTTCTCGATTCCTGCCATGACGGGTCGTACCACGTCTGTCACACTGTCGCAAAGGTCAGCGTGGGCCTGTACCGCGAAAAGCACTGTGCATGTAAGTGCGAGAAGGAATATCTTTTTCATGAGATTTCTCCTATCTCTCCATCGACCCTATTCCTTGCACCCCGCGCCGACATCGAGCTGAAGCTATTTGCACTTGTAGCCTCCGACAAGCCCGGAACACTCACCCGATTTGCACTTGTGATCATTGCCCATCGATCCTGCTTTGCCGCAGGTCTCGCCCTTGTCGAGCTTCGCCCGGCATGTGTTGATCTTGGTGTCCAATCCTTCGTCGCACCACTGGCCTGGGTCGCAGTCGGAATCGCTTTTGCACACGCAGGTTCCCTTGGTCCCGTCGATACTGCTGCACTTCCCTTCCTTGCACGCATCGTCGTTGTAACAGGTGCCGCCCATCGCGACCGAATTCGGGGTGTAACACCGGGAGAGTTTGCAGAACCCGCTCTTACATTGATGCCCACCTCCGGCTAAGTCACAGGTGTCATGATCGGCCTTGCGTGGTTGACAAGTGTTCAGGTTCAAATCCGCCCCGGCGTCGCAATACTTGCCTTCACTGCAGTCGGTATCCTTTTTACAAACGCAGACTCCTTTGAGTCCCCCGATATCGCTGCACTTCCCTTCCGCGCACGCATCGTCGGTGTAGCAAGTGCCGCCCCAGCCGACCGAGTTCGGCGTGTAACAGCGGCCAAATTTGCAGTACCCGCTCTTGCATTGATGGCCGCCTCCGGCCACATCGCACGTCTCGTTATCGGCCTTCAGGGACATACACCTGTTTGTCGCCAGATCGGCCCCTGCATTGCAGTAGTTGCCTGAGGGGCATTCGGTATCTTTGCGGCACTTCGGCAAACCGCCCGCAATATAGTTCTCACCATCTTTGAACGTGAAGATCTTGCCTTCCAAGTCGGAAAAGCGCGGGTTCCGCTGATCTTCGAATCCATACTTTTCGAGGTCTCCGTCGTTTTCATTTACTGCTGGATTGTTATCATCTTCCCTTACCTTGACGATCTCAAAATGAAGATGCGCAGGCCAGGCGCATCCGACGTTCCCCTCATCTCCCAGATAGTCTCCTTGAGCCACTTTGTCGCCTTCCTTGAGCCCCGCCTTGGACCGCGTCGTGCCGAACTGCATGTGCGAATACTTCGACCATTCGTGGTTTGCATGCTCAATCCACACATAGTTGTTGAAACAGGTGCGCGTGTTGCGAAGCCATCGTTCGGGGTGCTGTTGTTTGGAGCGACCGTCTTGGATGTGACGAATCGTGCCGTCTGCCGCGGCCACAATGCGATGCGTCCCCATCCCCCGGCCATGCATGTCGATCCGGCCCCGGGGGTTGTGATCGTTAACGTCGCGGCTGATCTTCACGTTGGTGCCGTCGGCGTAGGGAATGCGGTACATGTTCTGTGATTCGTTCCCCTTCGGCGGGTTGCCGGGGTTCGTGCAGGTATTGACCGCTTCGTCGTAAACGCGGAGACATTCCTCGCGATCGCTGGGCGGCTTCGCAATGCAGGGCTCATAGCGGAGTCGTCCCTCAGCCTCACAGCGATCCAGCGGGGGGGATTCGGTCGGCGCCAATTTTTTCTCCGAGGTTTCATTCGCGGCCACCAGTATATTACTTAGATGCAGAATTGGCTCTGTTGTCCTCAGACCATCATTGGCCGAGGATATCGGCTGCGATTCCGAAGCAAGGCTTAGCGGCACAGCCACGAGGCACATGACGCTAAGAAGCATGATTGTTCGGAGAGTTGCCGCAGTATTCATGATGTGCCTTTCTGTTGAGGTTGTGAGGAGATGGACGGTTTCTCGATCCCATCCCTCTCCACGTTCCTGAACGGCACGAAGCAGCGACCGTATCTGCGAAGTGTGAACTCTTCCCCCGCGCTTTTCGGGTCAGCCCTTGCCCATCTGCATTAGGAATCTTTTTCGTTGATGCCCTTAATGAGCACTCCGACCTAGTGACTCAACAGGCAATTCCATTGCCTTTGCATCGTTCAATGCAAGCACTTGGTTTCATTTCACCTTGTTTGAGCGGGATACTTCTGTGGAGCATGTTCTGTATCTATCTGTGCATAGGCCTATATCGAAAGAGATACTCATTCGCCCACACATCTGTAGGTGCACAAAGCATCCCGAGATCCCCGGCTATTGACCTTGACTGAGGTGAAGTGATCGGCGTATTGTCGGCAAAGTCGAGTAAGTCACTTCACTTCGCATGAATTTTTCCAAAAAAAGCCAGTACGCCTTGAGAGCGCTCATCGAGTTGACGGGTCGCTATGGGCATTCGCTGCTGCAACGACATGAGATCGCGGCGCGCCAGCGGATTCCGATTGAATTTCTGGAACAGATCCTCCTCGCGCTCAAGAATGCCGGCATGCTGGCGAGCCGGCGTGGCGTCACCGGCGGCTACAGCTTGATCAAATCACCGCAAGACATCACGCTCGGCCAGGTGATTCGCGTGCTCGATGGACCCCTGGCGCCCATTGCTTGTGTGAGCAAGACCGCGTATCAAAAATGCTCCGACTGTCCTTATGCCGACGACAAGGCGCAGAAGTGTCCTGTTCAACGTGTCATGCTCGACGTGCGCAATGCCATTGCGGATATTCTCGACAATTACAAGCTCAGCGATTTCGTCAAACACACTGAGGGACAAGCCGTCCATGCCAAGCAGCCCTAGCCTACATGTCATGTGTCTTCTCGCCCGACGCTTCGCGGTGTGTCTCTTGTTTCCTCTTATCGGTGCTGCGATCTGGATGCTCGATGAAACATCCACCCGCACGCTTGAGGCGGCTCAATCCCGCGAGCTGCTCCTGGCCGTCTATAGCGTGCCGAAAGAAGCGTATGAGAAACGGCTGATCCCCGCCTTTCAACGCCAGTGGAAACAGCGGACCGGCGAAGACATCCGTTTTCGCAGCTCGTACGGTGCATCCGGCGCCCAGGCGCGGGCGATCATCGGGGGATTCGAAGCCGATGTGGCGGCGCTGTCCGTGCAGGGCGATCTCGACCAGGTTGTGAAAGCCGGTCTGGTCACCCATGACTGGCGCAATGGACCGCATCACGGCAATGTCACCGCCTCCGTCGTGGCGCTCGGGATTCGAAAGGGCAATCCGAAGGGAATCAAGACCTGGGAGGATTTGGCGAAGCCAGGAGTGGACGTCCTGTATCCCAATCCCAAGACATCGGGTGGCGCCATGTGGGACATCATCGCCATCTATGGCGCCGGGTTAAAGCTGCCGGACCCCAAACAAGGATCGCCGGAGATCTCCGCCACGAACCTGCTCAAGCGCATTCAAAAGAACGTGAAGGTGATGGATAAGAGCGGGCGCGAATCCGTGACGACATTCGAGCGGGGCGTGGGGGACGTGATCGTGACCTATGAGAATGAGCTGCTTCCCCGCATCAAGAGCGGCCGGCCGATTGAACTGATCATTCCCGACCAGACCGTGTTGATCGAGAATCCCGTGGCGGTCGTGGATCGACACGTGGAGAAACACCGCGTTCGTGACGTCGCCGAAGCCTTTGTGGCGTTCCTCCATAGCGACGAGGCGCAGCGCGCGTTCATGGAAGCCGATTTTCGCCCGGTGTCCGAAGGCCTTGTCCAGGCCTCGCACTCCTTTTCCCGGCCCGCCCACCTGTTCACCATCGCGGATCTGGGGGGCTGGGACAAGATCGCCACATTGCTCTTCGGACCGCAGGGGCTCTGGCCTCGTACCGTCGAAGAACTCGCAAAGGGCAAATGAGCGACACGATCCTGATGACGAATGGTGAACAATCATGAGCGGCCATGCACTGACGAAACTGGCCCTGCGCTCCGCGGCCATTAGCTATGTGCTCTGTTTGATTTTCCTGCCGCTGCTCACGATCAGCGTCCATTCGCTTGAAGGCGGGTTGGGAAGGTTCCTCGACGATATCCGCCATCCTGCCGCCGCAGCGGCGTTGCTCTTGACCCTGGAGGCCGCCGCGATGACCACCGTCATCAATGCGGTATTCGGTACCATTTCAGCGTGGGTGCTCGTCCGGTACGACTTTCCCGGCCGGGCATTTCTCAATGCGCTCGTCGATCTTCCGTTTGCCATTCCCACATTGGTCGCCGGGTTGATGATTGCGGCCTTGTATGGAGTCACCAGTCCGCTCGGCGCGTGGCTGCAACGGGGCGGCATCGAAGTCCTGTACAACGTGCCCGGCATCATTCTCGCGATGCTGTTCGTCACCATGCCGTTTACGATCCGAGCGTTGCAGCCTGTGCTTATGGAGCTGGAGCGGGATCAGGAAGAAGCGGCGTACACGCTCGGCGCAAGTCCCTGGAAGGCGTTTTGGCGGGTGACCGTGCCGTCCGTGTTGCCGGGATTACTGACCGGCGTTTTTTTGACGTTCGTCCGCGCGCTGGGCGAATTCGGGTCCGTCGTCATCGTCGCCGGCAACATTCCGATGAAAACACAAGTTGCCGCCGTCTACGTGTACGGCGAAATTGAAAGCTACAACCCGCAAGGCGCCACGTCGGTCTCGGTCATGGTGCTGCTGATTTCGTTCTTGTCGCTCATGCTTTTGGAGCGATTGATTCGTCCGCCCGGCGAACGGCTGCCCGCGATCGTGACGAACCCATGGGCTCGCGCCATGCGTTCTAATCCGAACACTCAGCATTCGGCACTCAACGCTTAGCATTCTAGCTATGGCTCGTCGCCTGCTCATCGGTCTCGTCTGGCTCTATTTCATGGGACTTTTGGTCGGTCCGATCGGCTACCTCTGTGTCCAGGCGTTCGAAGGTGGCGCGGCCGCCTTCTGGCATGAGATCACGCGCCCGGAAGCGCTGCACGGGTTCTCCCTGACGATACAGATCACGGCCATTGTGCTGGTGGTCAACGTCATCTTCGGCACGATCACCGCGCTGGTCCTGGTCCGGCAACGTTTCATGGGCCAGACGATCATGAGCGGCCTCATCGATCTGCCCTTTGCCGTCTCTCCGGTCATCACCGGCTTCATGCTAATCCTGCTCTTCGGCCCTGGCACTATCCTGGGCACGTTCTTCGGCGAGGCCGACATCAAGGTGCTCTATGCCCTGCCCGCGATGATCCTCGTGACGCTGTTTGTCACGTTCCCGTTCGTCGTCCGCGAGCTGACGCCCGTGTTGCAAACGATCGGGACGGATAGTGAGGAAGCGGCGAGAACATTGGGCGCCAGTGAATGGGTCGTCTTTTTAAAAGTCACTCTGCCCGCGATCCGCTGGGGCGTGATCTACGGGGCGACGTTGACGGTCGCGCGGTCCATCGGCGAGTTCGGCGCCATTCTTGTCGTCTCGGGCAATGTGCTCATGTTGACGCAGACCGCGACCATGCACATCTATCAGAGCTACGTGGACTTCAACTATCTGGGCGCCTATGCCGTTGCCGTCGCGCTGCTGGCGGTGTCCTTCCTCATCCTTATTGTCCTGGAGCTGGCCAAGACCAGAGTGACCGCCGTTGCGCGAGTCGGAGCCGCGTCATGAAAACTGGTCACGGCCGTGAGACCATGAAGATTGAAGTTCGTAATCTCTCCAAACGATTCGGGCCGGTGGAGGCGGTCTCGAACGTGACCTTCGGCGTGCGCGAAGGTGAGTTGCTCGGATTACTCGGCCCCAGCGGCAGCGGAAAGACCACGGTGCTGCGCATTATTGCCGGGCTCGAAACACCGACGTCGGGCGACATTTTCATCGACGGCGTGCGGGTCAACGAGCTGTCCGTTCAGCAGCGGAACATCGGGTTTGTCTTTCAGCACTACGCCTTGTTCAAGCACATGACGGTCTTTGCGAACGTGGCCTTCGGCTTGACCGTGAAGAAATGGTCCCGCCCTGATATCAAGCAGCGGGTTGAAGACCTGCTTCAGTTGATGGGCCTCGAGCGTATGGGAGATCGGTATCCTCATCAGTTGTCCGGGGGACAACGCCAACGGGTGGCCATCGCCAGGGCTCTGGCCCCACGCCCCAGCGTGCTGCTGCTGGATGAACCGTTCGGGGCGGTCGATGCGCAGGTGCGCCAGGAACTGCGCGAATGGCTGATCCGGCTGCACGACGATCTGGACGTGACCAGCCTGTTCGTCACCCACGATCAGGAAGAGGCGATGGAGGTGTCGGACCGCCTGATCGTCTTTGCGAAAGGCCGGCTCGAGCAGGTCGGCTCGCCGGCGGAAGTTTATGAAGAGCCGGCGACGGAATTCGTCGCGCGCTTCATCGGCTCGATGAATATTCTGGATGCCGAGGTAAAAAGCGGGGTCGCTCGGGTCGGCACATTGGAATTTCCGGCCCCTCAGTTTCAGGATGGTCATCATGTCCACATCGGCTTCCGGCCGTACTATGTCAAAGTGTCCGATGATGCGACGCGGTTTCGGCAGCAGGCGCGTCTGCGGCACGTCTACTTCCTCGGCGTGTCGTACCGACTTGAGATTGAGACCGACACAGGGCTGATCCTGCGATCCCGGATGAACAAGGAAGAGTTCCGGCAGTGCCGATTCGAAGTCGGCCGGCCGGTCTCCTACGCGATCACGCATTTCCGCATCCTGCCGCAAGAAAGCAGCCCGCAGGCGATGCCCCATGTCCCGCTGGCGGGACCGTTCACGCCATAGCTCGGAAGGTTGACTGAAAGAGTACGATAGAAGATCGGATCTCTACCGCGATCTAAACCTTTTTACTTTCATTGACGGATTCTCTTCGTGTCTGTTACAACCTAAAAAAGCTCGAAGTCGCTCACCAAGGAGTGCCGTTATGGCTACACGAATGACTGAAGACACCCGCATTGCCGCGCTCCAGAATAAAGCCACCCTCCTTCGCATCGAAAGCGTGCGCGCCACCAGCGAGGCCGGCAGCGGACATCCCAGCAGTTGCGCGTCGGCAGCCGATCTGGTTGCGGCCCTGTTTTTCTCCGTCATGCGCTATGATCCCAAGAATCCTAAGAACCCTACCAATGATCGCTTTATCCTCTCGAAAGGCCATGCCGCTCCGTTGCTATACGCTGCCTGGGCCGAAGCCGGCTTGGTCCCGAAACAGGATTTGCTCAAATTGCGAACCTTGGACTCGGATTTGGAGGGCCACCCGACCCCGCGCCTGCCGTTTGTCGACGTCGCGACCGGCTCGCTCGGCCAGGGGTTGGCAGCCGGACTCGGCATGGCCATCAATGCCAAACGCCTGGATCGAACCAATGCCCGCATCTACGTCCTGATGGGCGACGGCGAATCCGTGGAAGGATCGGTGTGGGAGGCCGTCGAAGTCGCGCGCCATTATGCCGTGGACAATCTCTGCGCGATTGTGGACGTGAATCGGCTGGGGCAGAGCGATCCGACCATGCTGCAACATGATATGGAGAGCTATCGGTCGCGCTGGGCGGGGTTTGGATGGCATGCGATTGTCATCGACGGCCACGATATGTCCGCCATTCTGTCGGCGTTCGATGAAGCGGCGTTCACCAAAGGCACCCCGACGGTGATTCTCGCTCGAACGCTGAAAGGCAAAGGCATTTCATTTATCGAAGATCGCCCGGACTGGCACGGGAAGGCGCTTAAAAAAGGCGAGGAGATGCAGCGGGCCATCGATGAACTGACTCGACAACTGACCCAGGGCGTCCCCGAGCCGGACATTCCCGAGCCAGACGTGTCGAAAAACGGCGCACGACCTGCAAAATCCATGGCGCCGCCCTCCTATAAGACAACCGATTCGGTGGCCACGCGTGAAGCCTTTGGCACGGCGCTCGCCATGCTGGGCGAAGCTAATCCATTGGTGGTCGCGCTCGATGCCGATGTGAAGAACTCGACCTTCACGGACAAGTTCGGCAAGCAATTCCCGGATCGGTTTCTGGAGAACTTCATCGCGGAGCAGAATATGATCGGCGCGGCCGTGGGATTGGCCGCCTGCGGTAAAATCCCGTTTGCCGCCACGTTCGCCTGCTTCCTCACCCGGGCCTATGACTTCATCCGGATGGCGGCCATCAGCCATGCGAACATCAAATTGATGGGCTCGCACGCGGGCGTCAGCATCGGGGAGGATGGCCCATCCCAAATGGGACTCGAAGATCTCGCCATGATGAGCGCGCAGCCCGGCATGACCGTTCTCTATCCGTCTGATGCCATGTGCACCTACCGCCTGGTCGAGGCCGCGGCCCAACATCACGGCCCGGTCTATATCCGGACCGGCCGTCCGAAATCCCCGATTCTCTATGGCAGCGATGAATCTTTTCCCATCGGAGGCGCCAAAGTCCTCCGGAAAAGCGAATCGGACCGATTGACCATTGTGGCCGCCGGCGTCACGCTGTTCGAAGCCTTGAAAGCCTACGGACAGCTCAAAGACGCAGGCATTCCCGTCCGGGTCATTGACCTCTATAGTATCGTGCCGATCGACCGCGCCACGATCTTGGACAGCGCCCGCGCAACGCAGGGACGCCTCCTCACCGTGGAAGATCATTACGAGCACGGCGGATTGGGCGATGCGGTGCTGTCGGCGGTCGGACGCGAAGGGATTCGAGTTTACAAGCTGGCGGTCCGTGAGATTCCGCACAGCGGCAAACCGGACGAATTGGTGGATCGCTATGGCATCAGCGCGCGGGTGATCGTTGAAACGGCCAAAAGTATTTTATGAAGAAGCCCGATCCGCTCAAGACCATCCCGCTCTTTCGCGCCTTGACCGAACGCGACCGCCAACGGATTGCGTGTGACGTCGTCGAGTCGCATTACACCAAGGACCAGTTCATCTTTCGCGAAGGCGATCCCGCCGATTACTTCTACATTCTGAAGACCGGCGCCGTGAAGTGCGTCAAATCGTCGCCGCAAGGCAAAGATGTCACCCTCAAAGTGTTGATGCCCGGTGATCTCTTTTGCTGCGATGCGGCCGCCTTCGACGGCACGCCCCACCCCGGCTGCGCGCAACCCATGGGCGACGTGACCCTCCTGCGGCTCAGCAAGAAATGTTACTTCGATCTGTTGCGCCGCCATCCCGACGCCGCGCTGGAGATTATCAAATATTTAGGCAAGCGTCTCAATGAAGCGCAGGAGCATGCCAAGGTGCTGGCGCTGGATCGCGCCGAGCAGCGCATGGCGGTCTTGCTCGTGGACCTGGCGATGCGAACCGGCGTGGAAGAGGCCGACGGACTTCGGCTCTCCGTCCGGCTGACCCGCCAAGATTTGGCCGACATGACGGGCATCGCCTCGGAAACGGCCATCCGAATCATGAGCCGGTTCAAACAGGCGCGGCTGGTGTCCGGCACCGCCAATCGCCTGGTGGTGCGCGATCTGGCTCGGTTGAAGCAACTGGCCTCTGTGTCCTCATCTCCCCTCCCCGTGGGATTATCCGCCAGATAAATTATTCTAAAACCTGACGCGGGTCATGTTTTATAGAGTGCCCTTCCCCTATGCTGCATCGGCTTACCCGAATAGCAGCAAGGAGGATGACAGATGACCGGTTGGATGCATCGCAAGACTCGCACCTTACTCGCAGTGGCTTTGGCAGGAGGAGTGATCGGCAGTGGGTTCGGCTCATTGATAGCCGACGCGTCGGCGGAGACGCATACCGTCCGCATGACAGCCGTCGAATCGGACGTGATCATCGACGGAAGCGGGGAGCGTTACAAAGCCTGGACATTCAACGGTCAAATGCCGGGACCGGTCGTCCGGGTCAAGGAGGGAGACACGATCAACTTTACCCTGACGAACCCGGAAGGCAATACGTATCCGCACGCGATGGACTTTCATGCCGCGGAAATTGATTTTCTGAAAAACTACCGCGCCATCAACGCCGGTGAGACGATTTCGTATACCTTCGTGGCCAAGAAGCCGGGCGTCTTTTTCTATCATTGCGGCGCGCCGCCGATGATCCAACACGTCGCGCGCGGCATGTTCGGCGCCATCATTGTCGATCCCAAGGATGCCAAGGCGTGGCCGAAGGCGGACCGGGAATATGTCCTGGTGCAATCGGAATTGTACAAGAACCCGGATGATGTCCAGGGAATGTTCGAGAGAAAATTCGACCACGTGATCTTCAACGGGGGTATCTTCAAATATCATCCGTTCGTGACCGGCGGCAAGGCGCTGGAGGCGAAGCCGGGCGAGCGCGTGCGGATCTATTTCGTGAACGCCGGCCCCAACGACTTTTCCGCGTTTCATCCCATCGGAGAGATTTGGGACGCAGTCTACGAGAGCGGCAATCCGGCGAACAAGTTTGTCGGCGTGCAGACCTATGTCATCGGACCGGGCAGCGCGGCGACGTTTGACGTCATCGCCGAGTCGGCGGGCGCGTATCCGCTGGTGACGCATTCATTGACGGGCGCATTGCGGGGGGCCATCGCCGTGCTCGTGGCTTCCCCGGATGCCAAGCCGGCGCCTCTGATGCCACAAACGCCCTGGGAGCTTGAGGTTCCGCAAACCGGCATCACGCCGGCTGTTCCCTAACTTCGCGATCACGGATTGGGGGCGACAAAGACCAACACGCGTAGGCGATCGCCGGTGTGGTTCACGACACCGTGTTCCTCACCGGCAGGCGCCATGGTTCCCTGCCCTGGACCCAAAATGCGTTCTTCCGCCCCTACTCGGAAGGTACCCTGCCCATCCAGCACGAGATAGACCTTGTCCTGATCTCCGTGCACATGCCCCTTTTGCTCCTGCCCCGGCTCGAAGCAATACACATCGCAAAAGAACCGTGACGTCTGAAAGATATTGTTCTTCTTCATCTTCTCTGAACTAAACTGCTGAACGTCGGACAGGCTGATTACCTTCATTCTTTGGCTCCCTGGGTTGCCGACGACCGCGCTTGGCTCAAGGATTTGGCTGCTGCCTGCTGATGGCTGGCGGTTCTCGATTCAAGGTCACTCGCTTCTCCACTTCACGCACAATAGAATCCACCGGTATTAAGTGTCTGGAAACACCAAGGTCTTTGGAGGGAACACCCATCGCCAAGCCCAGTAATTGCGGCAAGTGCAGGACGGGGAGATTCAGCGTGGTATTGACCGCCCGGCTTGCCCGATCTTGATAAATGTCCAAGCTCATATGGCAGAGCGGACAGGGGGTCACCATGAAGTCCGCGCCTTCATCCTTCGCCTCTTTCAGATTCTTGCCGGCCATGGCGACGGCAATCGCTTCTTTCTCCAGAATGATGGGGAAGCCGCAGCACTTCGTCCGTCCCGGATAGGCCACCGGTTCGCCCCCGACGGCTTGAATGACTTTCTCCAGAGAGGTGGGATTTTCCGGATCGTCAAAACCGAGGTCCCACGACGGCCGCAGGATATAGCAGCCATAGAAGGGCGCAATGCGAAAATCAGCCAGCGGTACCGTGACCTGCTCGGCCAGCCGCTTCATGCCGATTTCCCGAACGACGATCCAGAGCAGATGTTTGACGTGCACCGTCCCCCGATAGGACACGCCGTCTTTATTTAAGATGTGATTGATTCGATTGAGGACGCCGGGTTCCTTGAGCCGCTTATTCGCGGCGCTCATCACTCCCTGGCAGGTTCCGCAAATCGTCATGACATCCAATCCACGTTGTTCGGCCTGAGCGAACGTTCGCGCATTGAGCGCCAGCGCCGTGTCCGGGTCGGCCTCACTCACGACCCCGGCTCCGCAACAGGACGCCGCTTCCAGCTCCACCACCTGAATACCAAGGCGCCCAATGATGGCCATCGTCGATTGATACAGCTCCGGCGTCGCTCCTTTTGCCGCGCAGCCTGGGTACAGGGCATAGGTCAATGCGGGAGAAATCATCGCTTTAGCTTAACATGTCCGCGATATCGTTGGAGTGGAGCGGCCATGGAGGCACGAGCAAGAGGAGCTTCACGACGTCTGATCACAGCCGGCCTTTCTCGGCGCGTCCCTCCTGAAGGAGTTCGTACACCGAAATATCAGGAGGCTCAGCCAGCAGGTCCGGAATCTGTTTGAGTAATGCCTGCGTGTGGGGAGCGGCAAAATGCCGATCCATGGCCTCCTTGGACGCCCAACGTTCAACCGTGATGAAGACGGCGGGATCGCCGACCGAACGGTGGACGGTGTACCGCACACAGCCTGGCTCTTCATGAGACCGCCCCACAACCGCCCGCATCGCACGTTCCAAATCGGCTTCCCGCCCGGGTCTCGCCTTCGCCTTTGCAATCACCGTCAATTCCATCGCTCGCTCCTCCGCCATGGTGTGATGTCGTGGCGGAGTATAGCGAGAGAGGGTTTTGAAGTCACGGCCAAAGGATTCGCGTGAAGAAACCGTCCTGGTCGCGGCTGGCTGGACGCCGAGGGCGAACGACGTCCCGACGTGCCAAGAATCGGGAGCGTGCAACAGTGAGTGAGATCGCCGTTCGGGGGCGCGTGAGAGCCAACTGAAGAAGAGCGTCTGGCTGAAAATAACCAATCCGCGCATGTGTGGTGGTGGATTTGATAATCAGGTGAGGCGGTAACAGTTCTCGCCTGCCATGGCGTTTTTGCGGAACATCATGGAACATCTTGATCTTCTTCACATCACAGGAGCGTCCCGATATCGCATGTCGCCCATCGCCGATGGCATCTGCATTGCTTGCTGTCGGTGGTGTCGATCAATGTTCGTGTCGTCGAACCCGTATGGGATCACAACAAGAACGAGCCAATCGCGTTCCGGTGACCGACTGGGCGGAAGTTGTGTCGTATCCAGCGGGGCTTCCAATCGGAGTCGGACATTTGCACAATATCAGTGAAGGCGGCATGGCCATTGACCTGCCGGTCTTTATTGAACCGGGCACAGGGGTTCAGATTCGACTTTCAACATTCGGCGGTGGTCTCTTGCGGCATTTTCAGTTCACCGGGTCCATTGTGCATGCGGAGCAGTGGGGGCAAGGCGGCGTCCATGGAATTCAATTCGTTCCCATGGCCCACGCTAAACGGCTGGAATTGATGGACTACCTCTGCGAAGTGGAGATCCACTATCGGGCCGCCTCATGAACCACGCACACAATGGCCGTATCCGCCCGGGAAAGGGCGAGGAAGGAGGAGATCCAAGTTATGGATGATTTGAGTCCTCCGGGCCAGTCAGGCCCGACGGCGGTAGGACAGCCCGCACGAGGTGGGCAATCCGCTTAGGAACCGGACAGTCAGGCGTTTCAAGGCCAAAATCACGCCGCTGGTTCTCAACCAACACGAAACGCCGAATCGAGGTAGTTCGATTCCTTCCGGGGGCCATACGACGGACGCAGCCGCCTCTCTATCGACCGGCGGGTCACCAGCCAAAGACAGAACAATCGGCGTCCTAAGCGCCAAAAGAGGGGCTTTTCCGGAAGGAGGAGCCCCTCTCTTTTTGTCTTCTTTCACCTTTTTCTTCTCATCCCTTGATATTTCCGATCGGTCTCAATTCCGCGACCTTTTTGGTAATCCCTGCACCGTCTACCGTTTCCACGACGTCGGAAATATTTTTATAGGCCACGCCGGCTTCCTCGGCCAGACCCGACAACGATACCGCTTTGACGATAATCCCTCGATCCGCCATCTGCTTCCGAATCTGATCTCCTCGCACGGTGCGCTTCGCCTGCGCCCGCGACATCGTTCGCCCCGACCCGTGCATGGTGGAGCCAAAGGTGTCTTGCATGGCTTGATCCGTGCCGACCAACAGATACGACCCAGTTTCCATGGACCCGCCGCAGATCACCGGCTGCCCAACGTGTCGGTACAGCTTAGGCAGCTCCGGCCGCCCGGGACCATAGGCGCGCGTTGAGCCTTTCCGGTGCACCACTAGGTCGCCTTCGGCGTACTTTTCAACCTTGGCGATATTGTGCGCGACATCGTAGATCACGTGCATGCCGAGCGATTCCGCCGGCATCCCGAAGACCGTCGAAAACGCTTCGCGAATCTGATGCGTGATGGCCTGTCGATTGGCAAAGGCGCTGTTGGCCGCGCCATTCATCGCCGCGAAATAGTCTTGGCCCTCCGGCGACCGGAACGGCGCGCAGGCTAATTGTTGATCCTTGACGGTGATGCCATAGCGCCGCATGGCCTTTTCAAAAACCTTCAGATAGTCACTGGCCACCTGATGCCCGAATCCACGGGAGCCGCAATGGACCATAACGACAATTTGATCCCGGCCGATGATCCCGAAGGCAGCCGCCGTGTCAGGATCGAAGATGCGATCGTCGGAGACAACCTGCACCTCCAAATAATGATTGCCCGATCCCAAGGTGCCCAATTGGCTATGGCCTCGTTCGACCGCCTGATCGCTGACAATGGAGGGATCTGCGCCCTGCAAGCATCCATGTTCTTCGAGGCGTTCCAGATCCTCATGCCACCCGAGGCCCCGCTCGACACACCAGCGGGCGCCTTTCCGCATCACGTCATCAAACTCGCGGCGGTTCAGCCGAACTGTTCCCCTCGATCCGACCCCCGCCGGCACTTGACGGAAGAGTTCCGTCATGAGCGCCTCCAGCCGCGGCTTTACGTCGGCCAAGGTCAAATCGGTGCGAATCAACCGCATTCCGCAATTGATGTCATAGCCGACGCCGCCCGGTGAGATCACGCCTTCGGCAGGATCGAAGGCTGCCACGCCGCCGATCGGGAATCCATAACCCCAGTGTCCATCGGGCATGCACAGGGCATAACGCCGGATGCCGGGCATGCATGCTACGTTGGTGACCTGCTCGAACACCCCGGTGTCCATCTCGGGGAGGATCGTCTCCGTGGCGTAGATTCTGGCGGGCACGCGCATGCCGTCCTTTTCCGTGACGGGAATCTCCCAAATCTGATCCGTAATCCGGTTCACAGTCATGTCGGTGTTGAGTTTCATATGTAATCCCTAGGCTATAGGCACGGGGCTAGAGGCGGAGAGGTAGAAAAAATTAGCTTGCCCATCGCCTCGCGCCCCGAGTCTCGTGCCTGTCTTTAAATATCCAAGACGACTCGTGCTTTCCAGTGATTGTCTTCCTGCCAAACCTTATACAAATGCTTCGTGACCGCTTTGACATCCGACCGCAGTTCTTGCCGATCCTGATCCAGCGGCTCGCCAATCAACGTACCGTGCAGCCGCCATACTCGCATGGCCCGATCTTCAGTGACTGAGACTGAGATATCGGAAAACATGACTCCCTCCGCATCCTTCAGAAACACCAGATCGGACAGCCAGTCGAACAACAGGCCGGGAAGTTCAGGATCATCGCGTCCCATATCCCTTTTCCAAACTGACCCGACGGTCACGGGATTAACCATGGTCTCGATCACGGCGCGAGCCGCGGCGGTGAACAGGTCAGACGGCGAGTCGCCGACCGCCTCAAACGCGGCATCTGCTAACGCCACGTGTTCAAGAAAGTGAAAGTCGCTGGCCATGGAGGAAGAATTATAACAAAAACGACGTGAGGCCAGCTGGGACGAATGATGCGGTTCTGTGGTTGAGCTACGAACATGATTGTAGTACACTCGTGTCCTACAGAGGTGATGAGATGCCGTTAAGTGTACGTGTGGATATCAAGACAGAACGAGCGATCCGTCAACTCGCCCGAAACAAGGGACAAACGAAGTCGGAGGTCGTTCGGGAGGCAATAGGACTCCTCGCCCGGCAGGCCGGTACATTGAAAAAGGCGGAAAGAACTTTTGATGCCATGCGAGACCTGATCGGCTGTGTCCGAGGAGGTCCGCCTGATTTGTCTCTGAAGACGGGGGAACAATTCAGGACGCTTCTTGCACGAAGGCGCAAGGGTAGACCATGGTAGGGTAGACCATGGTATTGATCGATGCGGGCCCGCTGGTCGCACTCATTCATGCCGACGACCAGCATCATGAGCGCTGCGTCGACGTCTTGCATGTGTTGCACGAAAATTTTGGAACCGTATGGCCGGCTTTTACCGAAGCCATGTATCTTCTGAACTTTTCGTGGGAGGCCCAAGAAGCCCTATGGGAGATGCTTGACCGCCAGGTGCTGACGCTCATGCCTCTTGAGGCGGATGATCTCCCGCGAATTGAAGATTTAATGCGAAAATACAGAGACCTTCCTATGGATCTGGCGGATGCCTGCCTTGTTCGTGTTGCAGAACGCGAAAGGATTCGTCGCGTCTTCACTCTTGATCGAGATTTTCAGGTATACCGGCCAGCCAAGATTGGCCGGTTCAACATCTTGCCGGACTAGGTAAGACGGGCATTCTTCGCTCGCCGTCTCGCAGCAAAAATCGCGCGAACCTGCTCTATACCACGGATGGGAGGGGTCAGCGGATTTGGCACTTTGCCTTTCACAAGCATCTTCAGGCCCAGCGGGAGGACATGCAATAGTCGTTTCAGATTGAATCCAACGACCTTCAGCGGCATCACGGCTTCATTGAGCCGACCTTCATGGCGCACAATGTCGGTAAAGCCGATGATGTGTCGCGCCCCCCCGGTGTCGGTCAATCCCGCTTCGATGGCCGACCGGCGCAAACGGACGATCGCCTCCATGGGTTTGACGTCCTTGGGACAGACTTCAACACAGTAATTACACCGCGTGCAATCCCACATGCCGTCCGGCTGTTCCAACGTCTTCAAGCGGGCGTATTTCGCTCGGTCTGATTCCCGTGGATCAGAGAGGAATCGGTCGGCCTTGGCGAGCGCGGCGGGCCCCAGAAATCCTTTCGAGACTTCATGCGAGGTGCAAGCCGCGACGCAGGCGCTGCACATGATGCACGCGTCCACATTGTGAAATTGGTAGGCACCCGGTGTTAGTACCAACTGAGTCTGTGTAGAGCCGCCCTCGGCTCCGCCTGCGGTCGCCGTGGTCAGCCAGGGGGTAACGGCTTGAATTTTGTTCCAGAACGAGGACATGTCCACGACCAGATCTTTGATCATGGGCAGGTTCTGAAGGGGTCTTATTCGAATTTGCCCGTGCCGTTCCAACTCCTTCCGCACGCCGGTGCGACAGGCTAGTTTCGGCTGCCCGTTGATCGTCATCGCGCATGAGCCGCAGATTGCGGATCGGCAGGAGTACCGAAGCGCGAGCGTCCCGTCCTGTTCATTCCGAATACGGATGAGACTCTCGAGAATCGTCGCGCCCCGCCCGACTTCCAGCCGGTAATCTTCGTCGCACGGATGAGGGTCGGTTTCGGGGTTATAGCGTTGGAGGGTAAAGGTAATGCGCATCTTGTTAGGCAAGGGGGGCTAGAGGCAAGTGGCGATGGGTGAGT
>DATFCE010000033.1:0-8236 GCA_035253365.1 Nitrospiraceae bacterium | reverse complement strand
TCATGAAGAAACACAATTGCCGTCCGAGCTCGATCTTGCGCTCGCGGGAGAGTCGGAGAACGACCGCCGGGAGATCATCTCTGAATATCGAAAGAGTATCGGTCAGGCCCGAAGAATCGATTTTCTATTCAGCATGTCATTCATGTCCAAGGCCTGCCTGACGCAAGCCTTGTTCGGGCAGGCGGCGCCCGGCGCGGCTCTCGCCGGCTCGGACCACTACGGCGTGCTGAATACATATACGTACCGCGTGCCCTGCTAGCGGTCCCACCGGCGTGCCGATGCGCACGTCGCAGCATCCGGGTCTATGGAAAGGTCGCGCCGTTACATTCGCATGGCGGTCGGTCAACTACTGGATTATTCAGTTCAAGAAATTCGGCAAGTTCAACATGGGTATCTCCTACCAAAAGAACCCAACGAGAGCTCAGTTGAATGGCTCACCATTAGGAATAAATCTCATTTGGCGCGGAGAAGGAAGACTTTTCTGATGATGCTAATGGCAAATTTACATGATCTTTGGTGGGACTCGTACAGTAAGCTTGAAATTAGAGGCGAGGCGATCAGGTATTAGCGTCAACCTCATCCTCCAGAATCTTGGCTTGTCTTAGACTGCATCAGAGAGCAGCCATCGGAGCGTCAATTGGGATGAGTCGTTTATGAATGGGATCGACTCCTAGACCGATCGTTTCTAGGGTGGCCGCTCCAATCAGGATGAGGGAATTGGGTTTGCCCAAGAGAACCATGGTGGCCGTTTCTGTTCCGTTAATGACGATATCGGCCTTCGCCACAGGAACGGTATCCTTCGTTCCATCCGCATAGTGCACCGCTCGCACGCCGGACGGAGTGATCCCTATACGGGCGGCCAGGTCAGTAGGCACTTGAGTGAACAACTCCCCCGTATCCACTAGCCCTTCAAGTTCGAGCAATTGTTCTTGATGGACGGGGTGCTTCAAGACAAACTTGATGGAGAACGTCCCCATAGTGGCGCGATTCTATGCCCGCTCTTTCCAAGTGTCAAAGCCCTGCCCCGTTGCTGACAGCAATTCGAACGCGGCGGCGAGTTCATGCCGCCATCGACTTGAATGGCCCGGAGGGGAACGGCATGCGGCGGACGCCACCTGGAAGCGGGTGGTCGTCATACTGGTGGCACGGCGGTAGGTTCAAGCACATCCAGCGAGAGACGACATTGCGGGCGCGCTGACTTACGGACGGATCGCTCGCAGCACAGCAGTCAGTTCCTGTGGACGAGGATCGGCTCGCAAGGCTTCCAGTTCAAGCGGCATCTTGAGTGACCAGTTCGGATACGCATCGAGAGTGCCGGGCACATTGATCTGGGCGCGATGTCCGAGCAGATCTTCCAGACTGACCAGCATCAAGCACGACGGGGTACGCGCGACGTAAGCGTGAATGGCATGGCTCAGCTTTGCGGACCAGTCGCTGCCTCCCAAAGATTCCGCATGGTCCGCCTCCAAGAGTCCCTCCGCGCGCAGCGCCCGAAGAATCCTCGCCTTATCCTTTTTCCTATCTTCAAGGGCGGAGTGAAAAGCCGCTTCATCGGGATACAACCCCAACTTGAGACGAAGCTCGATGTCCTCGTTGCTCCAATATCCCGACAATGTCGGCAAATCATGCGTGGCCACGACGGCCAGCGCATCCCGAGGGTAATCCTTGGGAGCTTTCCATTCTCCGCCATGCGTACGCTCAAAGTAAAACACTCGGTAGGAGAGCACCCGGTGGGCTGCCAGCTGTTCGCGAACGAAATCGGGAACGGTTCCCAGGTCTTCGCCGATGATGACGGCGCGATGTCGCACGCTTTCAAGCGCGAGGATGCCTAGGAGGTCTTCCCACGGATAGGCCACATAGGCGCCGGCGGAAGCAGGTAACCCCTTCGGCACCCAAAACAGCCGAAAAAGCGACATCACATGATCGATTCGGAGCGCGCCCCCATAAGTCAGATTCTTGCGCAGCAATTGAATGAACATCCGATAGCCATCAAGGCGCAGTCGATGGGGAATGACCGGAGGCAGACCCCAATTCTGACCATCGCGCGCAAAGTCGTCGGGAGGGGCGCCGCAATCGGCGTTCAACGCCAGCACGTCCTGGAACATCCAGGCATCGCTTCCGGTGCGATCGCTTCCCAGGGCCAGATCGTGATAGAGGCCCACCGGCATTCCAAGCCGCTCCGCCCGCCGGGACACGGTCTCGAGCTGCTCGGCGGTGACCCATTGCAGGTATTGATGGAATCGAATGAGCCATTGATGACTGGAGCGATACGCATCCAGCGCAGGCGAGCGAGGATGCCGGTATGGCTCGGGCCATTCCTGCCACACCACGCGACGTCCATGCTGTTCTTGGAAGGTATCGGATAGCGCGCGGAACAACGCCAGATGATCGAGAAGCGCGCCTTCTTGCCGAACATACTGCTCGAACGCGCGTCCGCGCGCCGTGCGAGGCGCGAGCGAGTCGCCCTTCAGCGGGCAATGCCGCTCAAGAAAGCTCGCAAAGAGCAAGGCGAGGACTTGGCGTTTAGCCGCATACACCTGCTCATAGTTCACGATCTCCTGCTCCCGCAACGAGTCCAGCATAGAGCGAAAAGACTCATCCTTCAATAAACGCCGCGCCTCAGCGCATTTCGACCATTCTGAAATGCGCTCGACATCCAGATAAAGCGCGTTGAGATATAACCGGCTGTCCGGCGAGTACGGGCTGATATGGTACGGCCGGGTGTTCTCCAATAGGTGGAGAGGATTGAGCCCGATCATGCCCGCGCCCAAATCGTTGGCCGCCCACTCCACGCATGCAGCCAAATCGCCAAAATCGCCGACTCCCCAGTTCTTTGATGAGCGTAAGGCATAGAGTTGGAGCGAAAGCCCCCAGATACGAGCCCCTTCCTCCAGGCGCGGAGGGAGATAACATCGTTCCGGGACAAGGATCAGGCGAAGCGTGCCTTCGACGCGGGTCGTGCCTGAGACCGCGGTCGCCGTCACATCGTAATATCCCATGTCCAAACCGGTCGGGAGGGGAAGCTCGAATCGAACATAGCGTCGATCATCCAACACGATCGTTTCGGCGTGAATCAGCCCCGGGCCCGCTTCTCCGTTCGTCCGGCTCCGGCCTTGCTCGTCCCGAACGGTCCACTCGATCCGCATCGTCTGCTCTTCACCGTTTTCCGCTGGCATGCGGAAGGACCAGGTCCCCGTCATGTTATCCGCGCGACGGACCAATACGGGATCGCACGACATGCGCCACGACGCATTGCGGACGGCCGTCAATTCACGAGCCAGATCGGCTTCTGAGTCGGCCTTGACGCCCATCGCGGCGAGAATCGCCCGTTTGGTGTCGGGACTTGCCACATGAAGATGGCCGTAAATATCGTAATACTCCGGCGCGATGCCGTGTCGCTCCGCGAGTTCGTCCAGAAGCTGTTGAGCGGTCGGAGTAATCATGTGATGAGTCTAGCCGGGGCGTCGAGAAATAGCTACTCCCGCCATAGCCTCAAGAAGCGAAGGTCGATGGCGATGGACGAATGGGTTAGGGTACAATCATCTGTCTACACGCTCGACTATTCATCCGTGTAGACCAATGGGAGGTGGCCATGAAAAGAGCGGTCATACAATGGGCAGTCGTACTAGGCCTCGGTGGAATGTCCAGTGGATTCTCAGGATGCATTGCCAGCGCTGGTCCTGAGCAGGCCATTCGAGACGCCGAGTTCCGGCTTCAGCAGGAGGAACGCCTGACTCAAGAATTGGCCACGGCAAACAAATCCCTACGATTCCGGATTGCGGAGCAGGAATCCACCCTCCGTTCACTGCGTGATCAATTGATGCGGACGGACAAAGAATGGCGGGACGCAAGAGACGAGTTGCTGAGGATCAAGATGGATAAGGAGCAGCACGCCCTCGGTCGAGAGCGGTTCAGTTATCTTGATCGACCGGACCTGGAGAGCCGTCCTACCCCCGAGGAGCGGGCGGAGGAACGGGCCGAGGGCGCCCTGAAAAAAGCCAAGGAGTTATTGCGCCAACTTCAGATTCTGCTCGATCAGTATTCCGGGAAGGAGCCCCTCTAGTTCCTTCCCTGTTCCCTCCTTTCCCAGTCCTGCGTAACGTTACTGTCCCAACTGCCCCATTGAGACCGGCGGAAGATTGATGCCGACTTTTTCCATGCCCATAATGATCGTCAATGCCGACGGTGCATGCTGCACGATCTCCTTTTGCACTTCTACGCGTCTCAAATCCACAAATTCCGGTGCGGTCAGCCCGAGATGTTCCCGATAGGCGCGGTCGGCGATGCCGCGCTGTTTTTCTGCTTTCTCTCGCGCCTCCTCCGCCTTCTGAAACTCAACCATCGTGATCTTCCGCTGTTCTTGAATGATGGTTTGAGCTGTCTGCTCGAGTACGCCCTTCGGCGGCAAAATGCTGCCGATGACGACCCGGTTCAATCGCACCGGAATATTTTGTTTATCAAACAGCTTGGTTCTGACCTCTTGCGAGATGGCCTCCTGCAGCTTCGCCCGCGTGTTGGGGTCGGTCGTCAATTGAAACAACTGGTATTTTTGAACCTCTTCCCGGACGAAGGTTCGAAACGGTTCCTTGACGTTATTGTTGTACCAGTTCGGGCCGAAGCGGCTGATCAATTCCGGCGACCGCCCCTCGATGACATTGGCGATCAAAAATGCATCGAATGAGACCGGAGCATTTTCGGCGGAGATGATATCGAAATGCTCGGCGTGCTGAATCGGTCTCACGTCCACATCAACTACGTCCGTGGTCGGAGCAACCGTCACTCGTCCGGTGGTCGCCGGGACGGGATCGACCCCGCCATGGCCGAAGAAGAACGGTTGTTTCACAAGCACCCCCTCATGCCCGGCATCGATGGCGCGTAAACACCCCGATGTCGTCAGCAGGAGAGCGCTTGTCGCCATAATGACCGAGATAACTCTTGCTCCTGTCATGTGAACCTCCTAATCGCGACGGCCAATGGCCCCCTGAAGTAATATCCGCAATCAGTCATGTCTACAGTTCTTACGAATGGATCAGCGCCGTGGATCTCAATCAGCTTATGAGGAAGAGAAAGAAGGTGTCAATGCGGGTTTCTATGGAGAAATCATTAATAGGAACGCCGTCATTGAGAAAGGTTGCGCACCGACGCTACATAATCCCGGCTTGGCGCTGAAGCCAGCGGACGTAGGCGATGATCTGTTCGACGTCGGCAGCGGTGACGCCTTCGATTTTCGGCATGTCTCCGAATTTCCAATGATGGGCACGGACTCCATTGGCGGCCGCTCGCTGAAAAGCGAAATCGCCGTGGTGATTCGGCTCATAGATCTTGTGCACGAGCGGCGGTCCCTGGCTGGTTCCCGCGGCCCGCTCACCATGGCAACGCGCGCAATTGGCGTTGAACTTCGCTTCGCCGGGTTGTAGGCCGGCCGGCATGGCGCTCTCTTCCTTTGCCCGTCCGGCCGGGGCGATCACGAGTACACAGGCACACGCGCACAGAGCCGGCCACATTGCCCACGAGCCGACATTTTTGACCCGATGTGCCGGCATCATGGAAGCCTCTTTTTCTCGGCGTTTTTCACCTTCTCTTCCGGTTGACCAAACTGCTCATGGAGCATGTGCTGCACCCGTTTGGCCGTCAGATAGCGGTAGAGCCGCGCGGAGATGGGCGCCAACACGATCAACGCGATCGTGAGATACATGAAAAATTCTTCTGTCGACACCTTCATGAGCGGGCGGTCTCCACATTCGCATAGAGGATGGGGTCGTGAATTCCGGCGGCCTGAAATCCTTCGCGTCGAATACGGCAACTATCGCATCGCCCACACGCGGCATCGTCCACGGGATCATAGCAACTATGGGTCAACTGGAAGGGAACACCGAGCGACGCGCCGAGCCGGATAATGTCGGCCTTGGATCGATAAAGCAGCGGCGCGTGGATTTCTACGGTATGGCCGGAGGCACCGGCTCGCGTGCCCAACCGCGCCATCTGTTCGAACGCCGCGAGATATTCAGGCCGGCAATCCGGATACCCCGAATAGTCGACGACATTCACCCCGATGTAGATGCGGGAGGCTGTAAGGCGCTCGGCATAGGCCAGGGCCAGGGAGAGAAAGATCGTGTTGCGCGCGGGCACGTAGGTCACCGGGATCTCCGCGCGCCGCTCGGTGTCTGAACGATCTTTGGGAACGTTAAGCTCGGCTGTCAATGCGGAACCACCGATCGCCCGAAGATCGACCTCCAAGATAAGATGCTCGACCGCTCCTAACGCCCGTGCGACATGCACCGCGCGTCTCACCTCGATCTCATGCCGCTGACCGTAGGCGATGGTAAGCAGATAGAGGTCACAGCCGTCTTGTTGTGCGACCGCGGCTGCCACCGTGGAATCCAATCCTCCGCTTACCAGCACCACCGCTTTCATGGCTCCGCCCTTAGTCCCGTTCTTCGCCCTTTTCGATCTTTTCCATCAGCTCTTGCTGCGACTGGCACTCGACGCACAGCTTGGCGAACGGCACCGCTTCCAGTCGTCGTTCGCTGATCTCCGCGCCGCACTCGGCACAGACCCCGTAGCTGCCTTCCGCCAATCGCATCATGGCTTCATCGATCAATTGCCGTTTCCGGTCCTGCATTTCCAAAAGCGAAATCCCCACTTCGCGCTCCAGATCCATCATCGCCTGATCGCCGACATCTTTGGCGGATTCCGAGCGGCGTTGCTCATCATCCGTCACGGATTGTCCCAAGATGTCTTTGATCTGCGCGAGAATCTGCTGTCGCTTCTGCATCAACATGCGATGCAACGCCACTCGCCGGTGTGTCTGGATTTCATCACTCGCCGTGTGGTCCGCCCCTGAACGTGTTGGAACTTCACCGTCTTTTGATCCTTCGTCATCAGTCTGAGCCGTACGTGAGGTCACTTTGGACACGCTTTTCCCTTCCGTCGTGGTTTGTTGTTTTCCTGCTCATCATAGGTCTTCGCCCAAGACCGGGTGTCAGAAGGCGGCGTATTCTAAACATCCGGCATTCTCTTGGCAAGGTCAAGATCACGCGGACGTCCACGAATTCCAGGAAGAAGAGCGCGAGAACGCGCTAAGAGTAGGTCACAATGGAATGAATCTCACACCCGTTGAGTTTGTCACGTCCTTTGAGCGCCGCCAATTCAACAAGGAACACCAGTCCGACCATCCTGCCTCCGAGTTGGCGGACCAAATCGACGGTAGCGGCGGCCGTTCCCCCGGTCGCGAGCAGGTCATCGACGATGAGGACCTGCTCATCCGCTTCGATGGCGTCGCGATGGATCGCCAATGAATTTGATCCGTATTCGAGGTTGTATTGGACTTCGAACGTATCGGCCGGCAGCTTGCCTGGTTTGCGGACAGGAACAAACCCCGCTCCCAATCGATACGCTAAGGGAGCCCCGAAAATAAAGCCGCGCGATTCGATGCCGATCACTTTGGCGATGCGTTGTTCCCGATACCGGACGGTCAGGTCATCGACAATGGCCCGGAGCGCGCGGGCATCTTTCAACAGTGTCGTAATGTCATAGAAGAGAATGCCCGGCTTGGGAAAGTCGGGGACCTCTCGGATCAGCGCTTTATAATCCATGCAGGATCTCGTTACAGCAGATCATCTTGCTTCATCGTCTTTTTTTCGATGGTCCCGCGCAATTTGACCAGGGCGGCCGTTTCGATTTGCCGCACGCGCTCGCGCGTCAGCCCTAATGTCTGCCCGATCTCTTCCAGCGTGTGCGCTTCACCCCCATCCAATCCAAAACGGAGCAGGATCACGGTTTTTTCCTTCTCCGGCAATTCCTGGATCCATTCCATCAAATTCTCACGCCGCCGCACGCCTTCCGCCGTCATCGCCGGGGAAATACTCACCGGGTCTTCGATGACGTCGCGCAAAAAAGTCCCGGTCCGCTCGCTGATCGGGCTATCCAAGGAATAGGTTGTCCGGATCAATTGCTTGAGATCGGTGACTTCCCGCTCGGAAATCTTGAGGCGTTCGGCAATCTCATGGATTTTCGGCTCGCGGCCCATCTCCTGAACGAGTTGCTCAAGTTCCGAAAGATACTTGTTCAAGCGCTCCACCACGTGAACGGGCAGCCGAATGATCTTGGCTTGATTGATAATCGCCCGTTCGATAAACTGCCGAATCCACCAGGAGGCATAGGTGCTGAAGCGGAACCCGCGCTTGTAGTCGAACTTTTCAACGGCCTTGATTAATCCGATATTGCCTTCCTCGAC
>DATFCE010000032.1:0-23876 GCA_035253365.1 Nitrospiraceae bacterium | reverse complement strand
ACCGTTTAGTCACTAACGTTCGCGCCTGCTCGACTGTCACATCACCGACAATGACGAGGATCGTTTGGTTGGGCACAAACTCATGGGTAAAGAATTGCTGGACATCGGCCCGTTTGATCTTCGGCAGTGTCTCGTCCGTGCCGTTAATGGGCCAGCGATAGGGATGGCCTTCGAAGACCAATTGATCGAAGGCTTTAGCGCCGACCTGACCGGGATCATCCTTTTCGCTCAGAATCTCGCCGAGCAATTGGCTCTTGACCCGTTCCAATTCCGAGTCCGGAAAACTCGGATGAAGCAAAATGTCGCTCAGCAGCTCGAATCCCAATTCCGTATCTTTCTTCAGCACGCGCGCGGTCGCCGTGGTGAAATCGTGTGAGGCTCTCGCCGCAAGCAAGCCGCCGACGAATTCGATCTGTTCCGCGATCTGCTTGGCGGAACGATTCGCCGTGCCCTCGTCCAGTAAACTCGCCGTGAGATTGGCCAAGCCCGCTTTCTCCGGCTGATCCTGCGCGGAGCCGGCTTTGATGACGGCATGGATCTGCACGATCGGCAATGAGTGCTGCTCCAGCACCAGGACGGTCAAGCCGTTCGGCATGACAAATCGGGTGGGATTCAGATCGGCAGCCGCGCTGGGATCGGGCGCCGTGCACCACAACGCGATGAGCAGAATGATCCAGGTCGGATAAAACGCACGATGTTTCATCGCTGGTCGTTCTCCGGGCTACCGGCCTGGCTGACAACCGGCCCATCCGTGGATGGTGGAGTAGGAATCAAGATGCCGACGGTCCGGGCCTCCGGTATCAGATAGCGCTTGGCGACCCGCTGCACATCCTGAGCGGTCACGTTCCGAATCTGCTCCAGAAACTTATCGATGTGGCGCCATCCGACGCCGACCGTCTCGGCTTGCCCGAGCAGCATGGCCTGTCGGAACATGGAATCCTGGCCGAAAACGTAGTCAGCCTCCACCTGATTTTTGGCGCGCTGCAGTTCTTCGTCGGTGGGAAGTGCCTGCTGAATCCGTTCGAACTCCTTGTAGAGGGCGCGCTCCACGTCTTCGATTTTTACCCCAGGCTTGACGACGGCAAAGCAGTAAAACAACTCGGGCTCCGCTTGCAGGATGTTGTATTCGGCCCCAACCGCCAGGGCGATTTTTTGATCGTAAATCAGGCTTTGATACAGGCGGGCGCTCTTGCCGTGAGAGAGAATCGCCTCAAGGATCGTGAGCGCGTACGAATCCTCGCTGGTGTAATTCGGCGTCCGATAGCCCGCCATCACGAACGGCAGTTGGGCCTCTCGTTTGACGATAACCCGGCGCTCGCCCCGCTGTTCCGGCTCGACGATATGCTGCGGCGACGGCGTGGGACCTTTGGGAATCGGCTCGAACAAACGTTTAATCGTGGGCAACAGCGCATCCGCTTTGATATCGCCGACGACGATCAACGTGGCATTGTTCGGACTGTAGAACGTGTCGTAGTGATTTTTGAGATCCTCCAAACTCATGGCATTCAGATCGGAGAACCAGCCGATGATCGGCCAGTGATACGGATGCACCATGAACGCTTGAGCGAACAGGGTTTCGACGAGAAAGGATTGCGGGTCATCCTCCGTCCGCAGGCGGCGCTCTTCTTTGACCACCTCGCGCTCGAGTTGAAATTCCTTCTCGTTGAGCAAGAGTCCCTGCATGCGGTCCGCTTCAAGCATCAAGGCAAGCTCCACGCGATCGGCGGCCAAATTCTCGAAGTAGGCGGTGAAGTCCTGGCTCGTAAAGGCGTTATCGTTTCCGCCGTTTTTTCGAATCGTGCGCGAAAAGGTGCCTTTCGGATATCGCTCGGTGCCTTTGAACATCATATGTTCCAGCATATGCGACAGACCGGCGCGCCCCATCACCTCATTGCGCGAGCCGACCTTGTACCACACCTGAATGGTGACGACCGGCGCTTTCGGTGACTCCACAAGCAGGACCTTCAGCCCATTACTCAAGACCGATTCACGAACGCTGGTCGAAATGTCGAGAGCCGACGCAGAGGAGCCGAGTCCCGCCGACACGAGCAAAATCGCGATCATGAGGAACGAACGGAACGGACGAGGCGAGGACGGCATGGAAGCTGGCTCTCCGTGAGAGGCGCGCATGCTAGCAACCGACTCCGATCGGTGTCAAGGCGTCAGCCGTCTCATGCGGCAGGCAGCCAAGCTGGCCGCAGGCGCCCAGCACATCGCGTCCCTTACTTTTACGGATGAATGTCGGGACACCGGCCTGCTTCAGCCTCGACTGAAAGCGAAGGACGACACCGTCATCCGGCCGTGTGAAGGCGCTGCCGGCAAATTCATTGAATGGAATCAGATTCACCTTGCACCGTAGGCCGGTGAGCAGTTTGATCAGTCTCTTGGCGTCCTGATCGCTATCGTTCACGCCGGCCAACAAGACGTATTCGAACGTGAGCCGGCGATGGGGCGGAAGGGGATACTGTCGGCATGCCTCCAGCAACTCATCCAAGGAGAAGAGCCGGTTGATCGTCGGCATCAGATGCTCGCGTTGCGCGGGCGTCGTGGCATTCAGCGACACCGCGAGATTGATGCCGAGGTCCGCCACCTCGTTCAGCCGCCCTGCAAAGCCGGCGGTGGAAAGCGTGATGCGGCGGGCAGGAATGCCGACGCCCCATGTCGAGTCCGTCAGTCGCGCGAGGGCTTCTTTGACGGCATCGAGGTTGGCCAGTGGCTCGCCCATCCCCATCAACACCAGACTGGTCAGCGTCTCGTGCGGCGCAAGGTGATCCTGCGCCATGAGAACCTGATCCACGATCTCGTGTGCCCGTAGATTGCGTTTCAGCCCCATGGTGGCGGTCAGGCAAAACCGGCAATCCAACGTGCACCCGACCTGCGTCGAGACGCAAAGCGTGAGCCGGCGTCCATCCGGAATGAGCACGCACTCGATGAGCAGGCCGTCCTCAAGCCGGGCCAATAATTTCATGGTGCCATCCGTTGACTCCACGAGTCGTTCGCATCGAAGACGACGAATATCGGCCAGCGACGCCAGCGCGGCTCGCTCAGCATGGGACAGGTCCGTCATGTCTTGTATGGTGCGCGTTCGCTTCTTGTAGAGCCAGCGCAGGATTTGCCGTGTTCTGTGCCGGGGCCAGCCAACATCGCGGACAAGCGTCTCCACTGCGGCATGAGAAAATGCGAGCAGATTGGGCAATGGGGTTTGCGGCACGAGGACCGGCGAGGATTGAACCATAGGGAAGCCTAACACACGGTGAAATTCCCTGACAAGGCAAGCCGAGCAAGAAGGGTCCACGAAAGCGGCTGATTCAATAGACCATTGGGAAGGGCTTTGTTATAATGACGCGGTGCGGGTTCAATGGTCCTTGTGCCTCCCTCGTGCTTCCAAGGAAATGAGAGCGACGTTCGTTCGGCTCACCGTCTTTCTGTTGCTCGGCCTTCCTTCCTCAATCCTTGCCGTCGGTGATGTTTCCCAAACTGTGGCGCCGGCTTGCGAAACGGCGGAAGCGTGTTTTCACGCTGCGCTAATCCCCTTGGATTCCGCCACATCGTCCCAAGAGCCATTGCAACGGAAGCTGGAACGGCTCCGTACCGTTCAGGAGCAGCATCCCGGTTCGCTCTGGGGTAAACGAGCCGGCCTGCTGACCGGGATTCTGCTGATCGAACGCGACCCTGCCGAGGCGCTTCGCTTTTTCAAGATTGCGCAACGCGACTGGCCGCTCCTTGATGACTATATCCGTCTGTGGATGGGAGACGCCATGCTGAAGGCGGGCGACGCACCGCAGGCGGCGGCCATGTTTGAATCGATTCCTGAAGCCGTCCCGGATACCGTGCTGGTGACGCGAGCCTTATTTCGGAGCGGCGAAGCCTGGTCGCGCGCCGGACAGTGCCGCAAGGCCATCGACCTGCTCAGCCGTGCAGCCGCTCCAAGCGCTCAGGAGATCTATGCCCCTACGGTGCTTCTCCTGTTGGCTGAGTGTCAGTTCCATGAAAACCGGCCGAGCGATGCCACCCACACGTTGAAGCAGATCTGGGTGCGATATCCCAACTCGCCTGAGGCTCGCGAGGCTGAAGCACGGCTTGCGCCGAAGAAACAGGCCGGTGGATGGCATCCGACCGCGGATGATTGGTATGCACGGGCGGTTTCATTCTCCACCTTGGCCTTGCATGCGGACGCGGTGGACGCCTTTCAAAAGTTCCTCGACGTCGCGCCGCACGAGCCGCGCCGGGCCGAGGTGAAATTTAAAATGGGGCTTTCTCTAGTCCGCCTCAAACGGTATGACCAGGCCCGTGAGGTCTTTCGCAATCTGGCATCCGGCCGCAGCAAAGAATCGGCCGAAGCGGTCGTGTGGTTGGCGCGCGTCTACTTACGCCAAGGAGCCGGTGACCACTTATTGGCCTTGCCCCGCTCGGTGACCACGCTCACGCTTTCGGCTGAGCAGGCCGCCACCGTCCGCCTCTTGGGCGGCATGTGGTTAGAGGACCAAGAGCGCTATGACGACGCGCTCGCTCAATATCGGCAGGTGGCCGACGGAGGCCCTCCGCAACGCGCCGAGGCGCTGTGGCGGGTGGGATGGCTGCATTATCGCAATGGTCGATTCCAGGACGCGCTGGCGACGTTTCAAAATGTGCTCGCGGGCAAAGAAGAGCCGGCGATCACTCCTCAGATCCTGTATTGGGCGGCTCGCACGCACGACCGGCTGCAAGATGGACACGGCGCTGAATGGTATGCGCAGCTGTGTCGCCAATACACGTTTACCTACTATTGCCAACTTGCGCCGCCGGACGGAAAGTCACGTCCTGTCCCGGTCGCGGCCAATCTTCCACCGTCGATAGATGCCACGACGCTGGACGGGAATCCCAATCCCAATCTCGCGCGTGATCGGCGATATCTCAAAGCCTTCGAGCTGAAGTTGTTGGGAATGGATCTGGATGCTGCCAAGGAGTTATCCACCCTGATTGAGCGGTATGCCAAGGATCAAACGGCATTAATCGCGCTGTCGGCGTTACTGAGTGAAGCGGGCGCCCACCATCAAGCGCTTCGGTTGGCGCGGCTGTATTTTAAAGACCCGTTGGAACGCGGAGGAGCCGACATGCCGTTGAGCGTGTGGAGCGCGGCCTATCCGAAAGCCTATCTTTCGATGATCCGGACGCATGCCGGTTCGGCCGTCGATCCGTTTCTTGCGGCGGCGATCATCCGGGAAGAAAGCCATTATGATGCCCGGGCTCTTTCGCGGGTGGGCGCCATTGGACTCATGCAGGTGATGCCGACGACCGCGCAAGCCGTCGCCAAAAAACTTGGCCTTCCCCAAGTCACTCGAGATGATCTTTTCGATCAGGAGATCAATATCCGGTTCGGCGTCCGGTATTTGGAACAATTACTCCAACAGTATGGGGGAAACGTCATATATACCGTGGCAGCGTACAATGCCGGCCCGCCCGCCGTGTCTGCCTGGGCCACGAAATTTGGAAGCAAAGATCCGGACGAGTTTGTCGAGTTAATCCCCTATCAAGAGACGCGCCAATACGTCAAACGAGTACTACGGAGTTACCGGGAATATTTTCGCTTGGCGGGTGTCGTCTGCACCGCGCCTTCGCTTGACAAGACCTGTTGAAGATTTTATAGTGCAGCGATTTATTTGTAGAATTCAGCAATTGAATGGGCTGAATCAGGTGCTATTCGAAGTATGGGGAAGACTGTATGGCGCTGGAAAAGCTGGAGGCACTCGAGTCGCGCATTCATGGCTTAGTGAGCCTGATTCAAGATCTCAAGCGAGCCAATGCGTCACTTCATGGAGAGCTGCGAGCGGCTCGTGAACGGTTGATGAAACAAGAGGAGTTGGGCCGCCGGTGGGAAACGGAACGTCTCGATATCAGAGCGCGCATCGAAAAAGTCTTGGGCGAATTGGACTTCCTCGAAAACCTCGAGGACTCGAAGGAGGTGGCGCTTGACTAAGACGATCGAAGTCGAAATTTGTGGCCAGCGGTATGCGATCAAAGGCGAAGCGGACGAGGACTACGTCAAGCGATTAGCGGCCCATGTCGACGAGCAGATGCGCAGTTTGGCTCAAGGGATGAAAACCGCCACGATGTCGAAGCTGGCCGTTCTGGCAGCCATTAATATCACGCATCAATTGTTTCAGGCTGAGCGGGTGCGGGAACAAGGCGAAGCGGACATGGAGCGACGCGCGCTCAGTCTCATGGAATCGATCGAAGAACAATTGCACATGGCTCGGAACGGTTAAACAGGGTTGCATTGGCATCTTGCTTTTGGTACCGTAGTTTCATGGATAGTCGTGGATTCAGAGTAGGGTAAGTGAAGTGGTTGGAGTACGACAATACCAAAGACCAGGCATGAAGGACTGATTCGCGTGGTAAACAGGCTGACGATACTGTTTGTGGCTTTGAGCGTGGGTCGAGTACCCGGATCATCTCTTTGGGGGGCATTGATAGATTTAGTCGCCTATTGCCTACAGCCTATCACGGCCTTGAAGGGCATACTCCAGGCTCGGCACCGTGGGGAGAGAGGACATCCTGCTTATTTATTAAAATGGCAGCAGGTACCGGTCCAATCCCGAAGGACTCGGCCTTTCATTCAAGCCAGGGGCCGTCCGCGGCTCGAGTACCACCGGCATCGTTCATCGCTCCGCCCTTCTTCGGGCGCCTGATCTTCGTCTGTCCGCTCCATCCTACTGTCTCTCCGGTAGCATCCCGGCCCTACTTGAGATAACACCATGACTTCGTGGTCCTAATCGCCTCATGAAGGAAGGGGGTGGCCACCATTTTCACGACCATTGCAACATATGTCGTTATTGCCATACTGGGAGCCGTCCTTGGCGTTGCCGGGTATGTCGTTTCTCGTCGCAAGACGTTGGAAGCCGAGCGACTCAGAGTCGAGGGACAGGCTCGCCTCACTGCCCAAACGGCCGAGCGAGAAGCGGATAGCGTCATCAAAGAGGCCAAGCTCGAAGCCAAAGATATGCTTCTGCAAGCCAAGGCTGAACTGGAGAAAGAGCAGAAGATCAAACAATCCGAATCGACCGCCTTTGAAAGGCGTCTCTTGCAGAGAGAAGAATTGCTCGATCGTAAGATCAGCGCCGTGGACAAACGTGAAGCCGACATGCAAAAGCGCGAAAGCCTCACGGCGAAGCGCGAAGAAGCGGTGGCAGTCAATGAAGCGGCAAGCGAGCAGACGTTGAAAGAGCGACGCCAGGCGTTGGAGCGGGTGTCCGGGATGACCGTGGAAGAAGCCAAGCGGCAATTGTTCGCTGAAATCGAAAGCGAAGCCAAATTGGAAGCCGCCGGTTTGGCCAAACGGATCATCGATGAATCGAAAGAAAATGCAGAACGGGAAGCACGTGAAATCATTGCCCGTTCCATTCAACGGGTGACACGGGATTACGTCTCCGAGGCCACGATTTCCGTCGTGCCGCTTCCGAATGACGGCATGAAGGGCCGGATCATCGGACGGGAAGGGCGGAACATCCGCGCGATTGAAGCAGCGACCGGCATCGATTTGATCATTGATGAAACACCCGAGGCGGTCATCATCTCCGGGTTTGATCCGTTACGCCGGGAAGTGGCGAAGGTCTCGTTAGAGCGATTGATGCATGACGGCCGGATTCATCCGACTCGGATTGAAGAGATCGTCGATAAGGTCAAAACGGACTTGGATAAGTTGATGCTGGAAGAAGCCGAGAAGATCATCTTCGAGGTGGGTCTTGCCGATTTTCATCCTGATCTAATCAAGATTTTGGGGCGCCTCAAGTACCGAACGAGCTACGGACAAAATAACCTGTATCATGCGCGGGAGGCGGCCTATATCTGCGGCATCATGGCGTCGGAATTGGGCCTGGACGTCAAATTGGCAAAACGAGGCGCGCTGCTGCACGACATCGGCAAGGCGGTGAGCCATGAGGAAGAAGGACCGCACGCCATGCTGGGCGCCGACATCGCCAAGCGCTATGGGGAGTCGGTGAAAGTGGTCAATGCTATTGCCGCCCATCATGAGCAGGTGGAGCCGATTTGCCCGGAAACCGTCCTGGTGGCATCGGCCGAGGCGCTGTCCGCGGCGAGGCCGGGTGCCCGGCGTGAAGCGCTGGAGTCGTATGTCAAACGACTTGAAAAGCTGGAGTCCTTGGCTGTCGGGTTCAGCGGAGTGCAAAAGGCGTATGCGATTCAGGCCGGCCGTGAGATACGCGTGATTGTTCGGCAGGATGAAGTCGGCGATGCTGAATCATCGCTGATGTCCCGCGAACTAGCCAAAAAAATCGAACAGGAACTGACCTATCCGGGGCAAATCAAGGTCACAGTGATCCGAGAAAGCCGATATGTCGATTTTGCGAAATAGGCGAGAAATCGGGAGGCGAGAAGGTTGGTTGCTCATGCCTGTCGCCCCGTACCTCAGGCCCTGTTCCTGGATGTAATTATGAAGGTTCTGTTCATTGGGGACATTATGGGAGAGCCGGGACGTCGCGTGATTGCCCGGCGCCTTCCCAAAGTCGTTGCTCAGCACAACATCGACCTGGTAATCGGCAACGGCGAGAATGCCGCTGGCGGGTTTGGCCTTACGCCTGAATTAGCGCAGGAGCTGTTTGATCTCGGCCTCTCGGCCATTACGCTCGGCAACCATGCCTGGGATAAAAAAGAAATTATCGAGTATATCCGCCATGAGCCTCGGTTGCTGCGGCCTGCCAATTATCCGGATGGCGTGCCCGGGCGGGGCAGCGCGGTGATCGAAACCCCGGCCGGCGAACGACTGGGGTTGCTTCAACTCATGGGACGGGCCTATATGCCGACCTTAGATTGTCCCTTTCAGGTCGCGCGGCGTGAGGTGCAGCGGTTGAAAGCGGACACGCCGGCGATCGTGGTCGATATGCATGCCGAAGCGACGTCGGAAAAGATGGCGATGGGCTATTTCCTGGATGGCGACGTGTCGGCTGTCGTCGGCACGCACACGCACGTCCAAACGGCCGATGAGCAGATTCTTACGAAAGGCACCGCCTACCTTACCGACATTGGGATGACCGGACCGCTACATTCCGTGATCGGTATCAAGAAAGAACTTGCGATCGAAAAATTCCTAACCGGCATGCCGCGCCGGTTCGAGGTCGCGGCGGGGCCCGCGGTTCTGTGCGCCGTTTTGCTCGAATTGGACGGGACTGTGGGGAAGGCCGTCAGCATTCAACGTCTGCGTATCTTGGATTGATGGCTCGTGGGCACGACTCGTTCTTCCGGACATTTTTCTAACTCGCATGGCTGAGTGGACCCGAAGAATCTACACCGTCTCTCAACTCACGCTTCAACTTCGCGAACAGATCGAGCCGAAATTCTCGGATCTCTGGCTGGAGGGGGAAGTCTCCAACCTTCGATCCCCCGAATCCGGCCATCTGTACTTCACACTGAAAGACCGGACAAGCCAGCTCAGAGCCGTTCTGTTTCGATCGGCGGCTCAGCGGCTGCGGTTCTCAATGCGCGAGGGGCTTCACATCATTGTGCACGGGCGTTTAGCGATCTATGAGCCGCGTGGGGAATACCAAGCGGTGCTCGATTATGTGGAACCGAAAGGCATCGGCGCTCTTCAAATCGCCTTGGAGCAATTGAAGGAGAAACTCGCGCGTGAAGGTCTGTTCGATGGAGCCCGCAAGCGCCCGCTCCCGCTGCTTCCTCAATGTGTCGGATTGGTGACCTCGCTGTCCGGCGCGGTGATTCGTGACATGGTGACCGTGCTTCGACGCAGATGTCCGCTGCTCAGCATTTTGATCGTGCCGGTCCCGGTTCAAGGAGAAGGAGCGTCGCACCAGATTGCGTCCGCCATCCGCCAACTCAGCGCATCCGGCGATGTCGATGTCATGATTGTGGGACGAGGCGGGGGCACCTTAGAGGACTTGTGGGCTTTCAACGAAGAAGTGGTCGTGCGTGCGATTGCCGAGTCGGCGGTGCCGGTCGTGTCGGCCGTCGGCCATGAGATCGATTACACATTGGCGGATTTCGCCGCCGACTATCGCGCGCCGACCCCGTCGGCGGCCGCTGAAGCGGTAGCGCCGGCCTTGGATGACCTCATGCGGCTTTTACGTGATCTCCATGTACGCCAGGAACGTGGGATGAAGGCTCGTTTAGCTCTCATTCAACATCAAATGACCCGGCACTGCGGGACATTGCCCATTTTGATCCTTCACATTCAGCGCCGAGTTCAGCGTCTTGATGACGTACGAGACCGGCTGGGCATGTCGGTCAAGGATTCTTTCGCGGCGTTAAAGCAACAGGTGCGAGCGTGCTGCCACGGGCTCGATCTGTTCAGCCCTAAGAGTCGCCTCAAAGGCCAGCGGGTCCTGATCCCTCAACTGTCTAAGAGACTGGACCAGCGTATTCACACGATGCTGATGCTGCAACGCCGGATGATTCAATCGTTGGCGGGAGCTTTGGACAACTTGAGCCCGCTGGCTATCCTGGCGCGCGGATATAGTCTTGTGCAGACGGTTCCAGAAGGCAAGGTCGTCAGAAAAGCGGAAGACGTAGCGTCGGGCGATACGCTCCATGTCAGACTAGCGGAAGGTCGGCTGTTGTGCGGCGTGCATGATGTCCTGCCCAATTCGTGATGCTTGACCTCGTCACTCGCCACGGTATAATGACGCGGCGTTTGCGAAGGGAATGTCCATGGGAACCGTGAAATTTGAAGATGCCTTGGCCCGGCTCGAAACGATTGTCACCGAGTTGGAAAAGGGAGATTTGCCGCTGGATGAGTCCCTCAAAATATTCGAAGAAGGCATCAAGCTGTCCAAGACCTGCCTCAAAATGCTGGATGACGCGGAGCGGAAGGTTGAAATTTTGATTCAAGATAAAGAAGGGAAAAAGCGGCTTCGTGCCTATAACTTTGGGTCCGAGGAAGGTGATGAACCCCTTCCTCCAGCCTAAGCCTACGTCTAATCCGTCGACCGCCCGGCCGTTACCCTCCTCTGGTCCGGTTTCCATGACACAGAAATCTTCACGAGACCGGTTGGATCGCACGTTGGTTTCACGAGGGCTGGTAGAAAGCCGTGAACAAGCCGGGCGTTTGATCCTTGCCGGAGTTGTTTCTGTCGATGGGGTGCCGGTCGATAAGCAGGCCAAGCTTGTTTCCACAGAGGCACGGATTGAAATTACGTCCCGCCCGATCCCGTTTGTCAGCCGGGGAGGCGTCAAACTGGCCGCAGCTTTGGACGCGTTTCAGGTGGATGCGGCCGGCCTTGTGGCAATGGATGTCGGGGCATCGACCGGAGGGTTTACCGATTGTCTGCTGCAGCGAGGCGCCCGCCTCATCTATGCCGTGGATGTTGGATATGGACAGCTCGACTGGAGGCTTCGCCAGGATCCTCGCGTTGTCGTGCTTGAACGGCGCAACATCAGATACCTGGAGCCATCGTCGGTCCCTGATCGGATCGATCTAGCGGTAATTGACGTCTCGTTCATTTCACTGGACCTTGTTTTACCTTGCGTGGTTCGATTCCTTCGGCGTCCTGCCTTCTTGATCGCGCTTATTAAACCGCAATTCGAAGTCGGACGTGGCCAGGTCGGTCGTGGCGGCATTGTGAGGGATCAGTCGCTGCGGGAGGCGGTGACGAAAAAGGTGCTTCGGAGTGCGCAGGCGATCGGGCTTACCATGATCGGCGTCTGCGACTCGCCGATATCCGGACAGAAAGGAAATCGAGAAATTCTAGCGGGGTTTCAGTTTGCCGACGGTTCAGTGAGAAGCGCGATTGAGATTGATGGTGAAGAAGATGTAAGAGCGGCAGGTCAGCCGTGATTCCATACACGTTGGCAAATCCATAGAGGAGCGCATGAAGATTCTTGTCACGGGAGGGGCCGGGTTCATCGGATCTCATTTGGTCGATCGCTTGGTCCAGGAGGGGCATGAGGTTGTCGTGGTCGATAATCTTTCCACCGGTAAACGACGTCACCTCAATCGATCGGCAGAATTCTACAAGCTGGATATCCAAAGTTCCCGTCTGGAGCAGGTCTTCAAAAAAGAGCGCCCGTCTCTACTCATACACCTGGCCGCGCAGATGGATGTTCGCCGGTCCGTAGAAGATCCGATTTTCGATGCTCAAGTCAATGTGCTGGGAACGCTGAATCTACTTGAACAGGCGGTTCGGCATGGCGCGCGGAAAGTCATTTTTGCCTCATCAGGCGGAGCGATTTACGGAGAGCAGGAGGTCTTTCCCGCGCCTGAAACCCATCCCACAAGACCCCTTTCACCTTACGGAATCAGCAAATTAACGGGAGAGCACTACCTCGCGTACTACCAGCGGATCAGTGGAATTCAGTCTGTGATTCTTCGATACAGTAACGTCTACGGCCCTCGTCAAGATCCGGAAGGCGAGGCCGGCGTCGTCTCGATTTTTACACAAAAGATGCTCAACGGCGAACAGCCCATCATTAATGGGAATGGAAAACAAACTCGTGATTTTATCTTTGTGGAAGATGTCGTCGAAGCGAATTTAGCCGTCATGGGGCAAGAGATTCAGGGCACCTATAACGTGGGAACGTCTCGTGAAATCAGTGTCAGCGACCTCTATCGCCTGCTCTCGGAATCGACGGGGTGCAGCTGGAAGGCGGTCCATGGGCCGGCAAAAAAAGGAGAACAAGCCCGGAGTGTCATTGATTCAGGCAAGCTTCGACAAGAGCTCGGGTGGGAACCGAGAGTCGCCGTCGAAGACGGACTGAAGCGAACAGTCGAATTTTTCCGAGAAGAACTGGGACGAGGCAGCCACTAATCCCGGGATCGACTATCCGCGATACCGGGGCACTGCTGGATCGACTTGGAGCGACCACGCATCGATGCCACCGACAAGGTTCTTCACATTTGAAAACCCTTGCTGTAGCAAAAACCCAACGGCATCGGCGCTCCGCATGCCATGATGGCAATAGGCTACGATCTCGGCGTTCCGATCCAGTTTATCCAATGATTGCGGAAGGGTACCCAGGGGGATGAGTACCGATCCTTCAATTTTGGCCATTGAATATTCGTGTGGTTCGCGAACGTCGAGCAAAAAAGGCTTGTTGCCCTTGTCCAAACGATCTTTTAACTCTTTGACAGTTATTGTAAAACTCATGGTCAAGCCTCCTGGTTGGATTTTCATCATATGTTGCTGAGTTGAAGTGTGTCAACGGTCGTCGTACACCAATAACAAAGGATTAGTAGGAGGTCTTCGACGTGAACCTGAGTTCAGTGGGCTCGCAACTTCAGTCAAACGGACCGGATGCAGAGAGGGCAGCTATCATCGTATTTGTAACGGCGTCATCTTTGGAAGAAGCCGAGAAGATTGCGCGGATTCTTGTAGAAAAAGGCCTGGCGGCTTGCGCCAATATCCTCTCTCCTGTCAGATCGATCTTTGTTTGGGAACAAAACCTGACCGAAGAGACCGAGGTCTTGCTCATGTTCAAGACAAAACGTGATTTGTTCGGCCATTTGGCCGAAGAGGTCAAAAAGCTCCACAGCTATAAGCTCCCCGAAATCATCGCCTTGCCGATCTTGGCAGGAACCGAGGATTATTTGAACTGGATTGCAGTAAATACACGTAACACTCTGAAATAACAGTATCTTAACGCGAGAGGCGAATAAAATTATTGACCGGTGAACCTCCATTGAGTACACTTTGGCGGTGCATCCTTCTATGAGAAACTCGTCATCGGGAGTTGTTATGGACGAACCAAAAGATAATTACACCGTGATGATCTTTCGGGGTTCGTTGGCTGGGCCGTTGAGATTCAGCTTTTCCAAAACGCTTGTCCGGCGGGCTATCGCTCTCGGTGTTGGTCTTTTGATTGTCCAAGTCGTCCTTCTCTCCCAGGTCGTCATTCGAATCGGGGAAATGTGGGAACTCAAGGCCTTACGAGCGGAGGTTCTCACGGTACGCGAACAGACCACAGCATTTTCGACGGCCGTGAATGATCTGAAGCGCAGACTGTTGGCTATGAAAGAAGTGAACCAACGGCTCCGTCTCATGCTCGGAATCGAACCGCAGAAATCTGACAATGTGCTGGACGGACGCGGAGGGGAAAATGGTCCGGAAGCAGGGGTCGATACGTCGGAGCTGACCCCGGCCATCGATACGGCAGGCGAACATCCTCTGGCGCAGGAGCCGGCGTCGTCCAGCAATACTGAAGCGGCTTCGAAGGTTCAACAGGGGTTAACTTGGCTCCAAACTCTGGCCGGTGTCGAAGAGCGTACATTGAAGGATTTGACTGAAGTTGTAGAGAGCCGCCAAGCCCGATGGGCGGCGACTCCTTCTATCTGGCCCGTCAAGGGTTGGGTCACTTCAGGCTTTGGTCATCGAATGTCACCCTTTACAGGCCAAATGGCTATGCATGAAGGGTTGGACATTGGGGCACCGCCCAATACCCCAATTCAAGCCCCGGCGGCCGGGAGGGTCACCGCTTCTGGATTTGACCCCAGAATGGGAAATATGGTGGCCCTAGACCATGGGTTCGGCATTGAAACGGCATACGGACACATGTCTAAAATCCTGGTGAAGAATGGGCAGAAGGTCAAACGCGGTGACGTGATCGGTCTGGTCGGTAGCACGGGACTTTCAACAGGTCCTCACCTACATTATCTCGTCAAATCCAACAGCCGCCCCGTAGATCCCCAGCGGTATATCCTCGAATAGCTTCGGGCTTTCTCCACTTTCTGACAGCGAATCCTTCCACACATCTGCTCGACGTCAGAAGAAACCTTTTCATGTGTTGTGCCCTCTTAAAGGAACAAAACTGTCCTTGCGCCACCCCGCGTTTGTGGTAAGCTGCCGACTCCCTTTTCCACAAGACAAGAATGCTATGAGTGATTTAGATATCGCCCGTTCAGTCATGCCTCGCCCGATTGCCGAAGTGGCGGATCGGCTTGGTCTGCTTGGCGAAGAGCTGATTCCTTATGGCCGATTTAAAGGCAAAGTGACATTATCGGCCTTGGAGCGTCTGCGTCACCGTCCACAAGGCCGATATGTATTGGTGACGGCGATCAATCCTACTCCTCTCGGAGAAGGAAAGACGACCACCTCCATCGGGCTCGCCATGGGCCTTTGCCGCCTGAATCGTCGTGCCGTCGTCACCCTACGTCAGCCGTCATTGGGACCGGTTTTTGGTATGAAGGGTGGAGGTACCGGCGGAGGACGAGCCCAAGTTCTCCCTATGGAAGAGATTAATCTTCATTTGACGGGAGATGCGCATGCAGTTGGGGCCGCTCATAATCTGTTAGCTGCGTTTATTGCCAATCATCGGTTTCACGGGAATGCATTGAATCTTGACGATGGCCGGGTGGCATGGCCTCGGGCGATGGGGATTAGTGACCGGGCCTTGCGACAGGTTCCGGTTGGTATGGAAGGAGATCGCGCGCACTCCGGTCAATTCGTGATCACGGAGGCGTCCGAGGTGATGGCGATCTTGGCCTTGGCTTCCGACCTTCCCGATCTTCGTCGCCGCTTGGGCCGAATTGTTGTCGGCTTCCGTCCAGATGGCCAACCCGTGACGGCGGAAGAGTTGCGGTGCGCCGGAGCCATGGCGGCCCTCCTCAAGGATGCCCTCTGCCCTAATCTCGTTCAAACCCTGGAAGGAACGCCGGTCTTTGTCCACACAGGTCCTTTCGGAAATATTGCGCATGGCAATTGCTCGATCCTCTCCGATGCTTTGGCATTGCATTGTGCGGACTATGTGATTACCGAAGCTGGATTCGGCAGTGACCTGGGGGCTGAGAAATTTTTTAACATTAAGTGCCGAATGTCAGGATTAAAGCCGGACGCGGCAGTCGTGGTCGCCACGCTGCGCGCGTTGAAGCTCCATGGCGGCGGAGGGGTGGCGAAAGTCGGCGCTCCTCTTCCCAAAGGCCTCGTCGGCCCGAATCCCGAAGCATTGGCAAAGGGCATGGCGAACCTCGAGCAACATATCGCCAATGTCAATGCGCATGGGGTACCGGCGGTTGTGGCGATTAATGCGTTCAGCGACGACCCCCTTGATGAATTGAAGTTTGTAAAAGAAAAAGCCTTGGCCGCTGGAGCGATCGGTACCGCGGTGTCCACGCATTGGGCTGAAGGGGGAAAGGGAGCTGAAGAACTCGCACGAGCGGTCATCTCTGCGTGCGCGCATGGAGCGGTGTACCGGCCACTCTACCCGGACTCAGCTTCCATCAAAGAGAAGATCGAGACGATCGCACGCCGAATCTATGGGGCCGCAGAAGTAAAATACGAAGAGAAAACCGAGTCCCAGATCGAGATCGCGACCAAGTTAGGGTTCAGGACGTTGCCGGTCTGCATGGCCAAGACGCCTCTGTCGCTTTCTCATGACCCTCTGCTAAAAGGCCGCCCCACCGGCTTTACCGTCCCGATCAAAGAGCTCAGGATTCTGGCCGGCGCCGGATTTTTAACGGCGGTGTGTTCGGGCATGCAACTGATGCCGGGCCTCCCGCGAAAGCCGGCGGGCGAGCGTATCGACCTTGATCTAGGAACAGGTGAAATCGTCGGATTGTCGTAAGGGTAATCAAGGCTGGTGCTGTTTGAGGAATTTGAAAAATTCCGAGTCGGGGCTCATCACTACCATGCCATTGGACGTAAAGGTTTTCTTGTACGCCTCCATGGAACGGGTGAACTCGAAAAACCGCGGGTCCTGCCGATAGGCCGACGCGTAGATTCGAAACGCCTTGGCATCTCCTTCGCCGCGTAACTCTTCCGAAGTTTTGTAGGCTTCCGCCAGAATAATTTCACGGTCCTTTTCGGCTTCCGACCGGATCTTCTGCGCTTCCTCGGCTCCTTCCGCCCGGTATTGTTTGGCTTCACGTTCCCGCTCCGCCTGCATGCGCGCAAAGACTGCCTTCTCGTTCTGCTCCGGCAGGTCGGCGCGTTTGATTCGAACATCTTTGATTTCGATGCCGTACGCAGAGGCTTTTTCATTGGCCCGCTGAGCGACCACTGCCATGATATCGGCGCGTGTTTTCGAGACGATCTCGGAAAGGTCATGCCGCCCTAGTTCAACCCGAAGCTCTGAATAGATAATGTCGTCGAGCCGCCTCAGCGCCCCGCGCTGCGTTTGAAAGGCTTGATAGACCTTCAGCGGATCGGTGATGCGCCATTTGGCGAAATTGTCGATCAGGATGGTCTTTTTATCCTGCGTGATGACGTCCTGCGCCGACGAATCGTAGTCCAACAGACGTTTGTCGAAATAGGTGACGTCTTGGATAAACGGTACCTTGAACTTGAGTCCGGGCTCGGTAATGTTGCGAACCGGTTTGCCGAGCTGGACAACAATGGCGGTTTGCGTGAGGTCGACGATAAAGAAGGGAGAAATCCCGAGGACGATCAGCAAAACAAAAACGACCACCAAACCAGAGACAAGGTTCTGTCTGGTCATGGAGCGACTTTCTTGTCCTCGGCGGCCGCCGTCGTCTTATGCAAGCGATCGAGGGGAAGATAGGGAAGCATACGCTCGCCGGCTTTGCCGTCAATAATGACCTTTTGGACACCGGCCAGCACTTCTTCCATCGTTTCGATATAGATGCGCTTGCTGATGATCTCCTTCGCCTGATTGTATTCTTTGAGGGTCGCCAAAAACCGATTCGCTTCACCTTCGGCGCGTGCCACCCGAGCTTGTGCATTTCCCTTCGCCTGATTGACGACCTGGGCGGCCTCACCTTTCGCTCGCGGGATGATGTCGTTTCGGTAGCCTTGCGCCTGGTTGATCAATTTTTCACGATCTTCCTTGGCGCTGGCGACATCTTTGAAGGCCGCGACCACGGCGTCGGGGGGATCGACGTCCTGCAACTGGACCGCGGCGATCTGAATGCCGGCCTGATACCCATCAAGAATGCCCTGCAACAGCGTCTGTGTGTCCTGTTGAATTTGGGCCTTTCCCGTAGTCAGCGTTTCGTCGATCTTGCTCTTGCCGACCACCTCGCGCATGGACGCTTCCGCCGCTTTTTGAATCGTCTCGTCGATTTCATCCACTTGAAACAGATAATCCTTCGCGTTCTTGATCTTGTACTGAATGATGAATTCGACACCGATAATATTTTCATCTCCCGTGAGCATTAAAGCCTCTTTCGGCAACATGTGTTGACGGCCTTGTTGATCTGTGCGGAATCCGATCTCGACGCGATGAAGTTTTTCTACTTTGGGCTTGGCGACGGTCTCGATAAACGGAATTTTGAGGTGGGGACCCGGCGAGGCGCTTCTGACGACCTCTCCGAACCGCTTGACGACGCCTTCTTCATCCGGAGCGATGATAAACGTCCCTTGCCAAACCAACACCAGGACGGCGAGTGCAAGCGCGAGTGCCCGGATCCCGCGAAACGGCATCAACTGACGAAATTGCGTGCGGGCTTGCCGAAGCGCTTCTTCGAGTGGATCGCCTTTGGGCGTCCACGGATCTTTCGGGTCCCAGACCATATCGGTTCCTTGATAAGGGAAACCACCATACCAGATCGATTGGAGGGCGGCAATATTTTTAGGAAGCCGAAGCCAACGGATCGGAGGTCGTCTTGCGTATAGTGGATTTCATCAAACCATCAGCTTGCGGAGGCGAAAAGCCGAGATATCCTTCGTGTCGCTCCGTTAACTCGACGACGGAAAAGGCGGCGCCATCGACCTGCTCCGGGACGGTGAAGATCTGGCGCAAGGGGCCGCCCCGCTCGCCGACAATCGAGCCGGCGAAATGGATGTCCCGTTGCTGAAGACGATCGATGGCCACCTCGATCTCTTCAACCCGCACCGCGATGTGATGAAGCGTGCGGTCGCCGAACCGCGCCACCCAACCGGGGATGATGCTGGTGCGGCCTCGTGCATCCGGATAGGCCTGATCGATGAAGAGCGCCGGATAGCCGGGCTTTCGGTAAATCTTGGCAAACCAATCGTCGTATTCGAGCGTATCTGAAAAGACATAGCCGAGATTCAAAAACTCTTCCGCCCGCTGATCGATGGCGTCGGTTCGGAAGGTCAGATGATCTGCGAGGGGAACAAATCCCACGCCGACATCATCCAAGTGCTGCTTCAAGGTCCGAGCGGCATGATTGCGATCCACAAAGTCGGCGATGTATCTGTTCAGCAGTGCATCGAGTTGTTGTTCGGGTTTCATTTCTCTCTCTCGCCTGTTCTTGGTGTCTTTCGCGAAGGTGACCGGTCGACGCGGATCAGCAGCAGCCGCCATTGGGAGCGCATGAGACTTCGGCTCCTGATACAGGACCCGACGCGCGATTGATCGTCGCGAAATGCGGGCGATACGCATCAGACTGAAGGACAATGAGAGTCTTTGAGCAAATCTCCATGGGGATGCCGCGTCGATAGATATGGTGGTCGTCATCTTGGACTTCGAGAAAGGGTCCGGTGAACATGACATAGTCGCCTTGCCAGATACACGGGACCGGTTCGGGCAGAATCATGGAGAGCCGCGGGTCAGAAGCATCGAGGGAAAGTGGGAACTCCGAGAACAAAAAAAGATGGGCACATGGCGGCGAGGAGAGTAGTTGCGCCGTCCGGCTATCGATGACCTGTGGTACACCCCGCCGATAGATCTGTCCGAGTTCATCCATGACGGCGCTGAACGGGCCCCGCAACGTCACAAACTTATGTGCCGACGATTCGGCGATTGCTGGCAGCTTGTAGCCCGTTAAGGTCATTGATAAAAAATAAATCCCATCGATGACCTTCCACGGCACGAACTTCATCTGATGAAGGCCGAGAAAGCCGGCGTCGCCCATCTTTGCCATGTAATCGCCGATCTGCAGCGCGCCCGACAGGCAGTTTCCCCATTTCTCCGTATCGTGGATCAGGTAATTTGGGACGGGCCGATCAGAAACGATATCGGAGATGGTGAATCGGCCGCCGGGACGCAGCACGCGATACATTTCCTGAAATACTTTTTCTTTGTCCGGCGCAAGGTTGATCACGCAGTTCGAAATGATCAGATCAATGGAGCCATCCTCAACAGGCATCTCTTCGGCCATGCCTCTTCGGAATTCGACATTGGGTCGCCCGTACCCGAGGTTGGCCGCCACCAGCGGCGCATTACGTCGCGCTATGTCCAACATCGTATCGGTCATATCGACCCCGATGACACAACCATCCGGACCGACTCGCCGCGACGCTTCAAAACAGTCTATTCCGCCGCCCGATCCGATATCCAACACAGTCTCTCCGCGTGTCACGGTCTGAAGGCCGGCCGGCGTCCCGCAGCCATATGAAATCTTGAGCACTTCCTCGGGAATAAATGTCCGCAGATCCTCAAAGTCATAGCCGGTGGGGCAACACATTTGCTCACCGGACGCCGCGGCCCGCGCGTACCGCGCACTGACAGATTCCGAGATTGTCTTGTCCGACATGGTCTCACTCGCATGGAGGTGAATCGGTATCTCATAAAATCTATGCCACAACTCGAGGAACAATATCCAATGGGAAAGATACTTCTGTGAAGTAGCTCACAATGGCTCCTGTATCGAGCTTTGGCAAGGGGAACGGTACAGGACAAGCGTGTTCAGCTCTCACTTGACTCAATACATTGATGGAGGATGTCTTCTTGTAAGAGAATGCCAGCGGATACAGGTACAGTCGGTTGTCTCGCAAAGACGGAAGAAGTAGGGCGGCAGTGTTCCACAGCACTCCCGCCCTATCCGAAACTTTAGGCGACGCGGCCCCGATCTTTCCTTCCAGTCGATGCGTTCGTCTGTGGTTCTACGGCAACCCCGTGCACGTAGACCAAGTGCCCGCCTAGCCATCCCGATATCCCGAGCAAGGCGATCGCGATCGCTGAAAGGATGATGGGCAGAACGGCGCCGGGCTGACTGCCCATCCGAAGCCATAGGTTGATAGCAAACAAGGCAACGATCGAGAGGTTGATGAGCATATGCCATTGGCCGATCTTCTTGACGGACGTATCGGTAAGCGACCGGTAATCCAGGTATCCGGGAATCGCAGCAGCGAGGGCGCCGAGCAGGCCTCCCGCCATTGTGTAGAAGGCCATATCATTCCACACAGCGCCTCCCCAGCCCATGGCGTAAATCACATCGCAGACCAATGAGAAGATCCACAGGGCGATTGGAAACGGAATCAGCATGGGATGAATCGGATGCTTGTGAACACTTGCTGGACTTGCCATAGGTACTCCTTTCGTGCACATCCAGATGCCGCACAAAGACTTTCTTTGTGAGCTTACTCAATATCGAACCGTTCGTTATGGCGCAGAGGAATCGGTTAAAAGATGATTTTAGTGTAGGCAAAACGATAATGGTGCATGGAAGATGGTGCAACCCTTGGACTCAGTGGACCGCCTTATCTTTACTGAGCTCAGGTGACGCCATTGGCAACGCAGTGGTTCGATCTCATCATTGGAACGGAATGCCCGCTGGCTCCGTCAGGCAAAGCTATGGACGTTCAATTGATGCATTAGACACAACGAAGAGGGATGGTGCATGATCGGCAAATCTCAGGTAGAACGCAGTGGCAGGCGATAGATGTAGACCAGGATGGCGCGATCCTGACGGCGAGCGAACTCGGCAACATTATCCTTGATCGTTGATCTCGGTTCGATGGGCGTATGCTCCGTAGAGAATTTCATTCGTCCCGGTCGCGGCCATGAGCGCGTCGGAGTTTTCTCCGTCAAACGGAAAGCAGGCGATGCCGACGTTCAATGTCCAGCCTGTGCATGACCCCAACGCGTGTTCCACGGCGTCCGCAATGCGCTGCATGACGGCATGCGCGCCACAGCGGTCCGCTTCCGGAAGAAGAAGGGCGAACTCATCGCGTGCCACCCGACAAGCGTAATCATACCCACGAAGCGAGGCTTCGCACGCGTGAGCCAAAGCCAGAGAGACTTGTTTTCGCAGTTTCCCTGAGGTTCCCTTGTGTACCTGACAGCGCACGAGCGTCAACGGAGAGTTAAACCGTTCAGCCCGGCTCAGTTCTTTGGCGAGCGATGCTTGAAATTGACAGCCGTTGTAGAAGGTGCCAAGAGCGTCGGCCCAGCGCGATCCCGATAGCAAGGGCACACGTTGGTCTTGTAGTGTGCCGCTCGCTCCACTGAGATTGAGATTGTGGACGAACATGATATTGACCTGGCGGTCGGTCTTCGCCTTCGCATGGCCCTCATCCGGTTGGGTCAGGGTTTTGATGGGGCTGAGCGACTCCGCTCTCGAATCCCTCATCACCGGCATGCCCGGCCGCTTCAAGACTGCGGATGACTTCACGACTCACCTCCTTTTCTCGCCACACGGCGATTACACAGTGCGCTCGAAGCAAAAAAAGTGCCTTCAGGATACGGCAATGTATGAAAGAACATGCATTGGGCTCGATGCAGCAAACATGCTGAACCACAAGCTTTCTGTACGTCGATGCCCCTGTGTGGGCGTCAGGCTTCGCCGTCCCAACATAACGAATGGTAGGCAGAATATACCGAGCTCATGCTCACATGACGATGTGTCAACGTCTTGACGTGCCTTCTCCAACACCGGAGAGCCTCTCATTCCTCAATCAATAGAGAGCGTGCGATTGATGAGTCCGACCTTCGTGAGGTCCGGATCGGTTTTTACCCACGGCGGCACGGCGGTCACGAAATGGGCCAGTTTCGATATCGGATAACTCACTCGCATGAGCCGGTCTCGATCAACGGCGTGATCCGGTCTGCGCTCTCGCTCATGGAGGAGCACCTGCGGCTGCATAACATCCGGGTGACGCTGGACTTAAGCGAGTCGGACCCCTCCGTATTGGGCAGCTCGATCCACTTGGAGCAGGTGATGATCAACCTGCTGACCAATGCAAGAGACGCCGTAAAGGATGCCGCGCGGAAGCAGATCCATGTGGCCAGCGCGCTCTCTCATCCATGCGTCGCGCTGACTGTCGCCGATACCGGCACGGGGATTCTTCCCCATGCGATCCCGCATATCTTTGATCCTTTCTTTACGACCAAGCCGGTGGGCGAAGGCACCGGCTGGGGCTCTCTATTGCCTACGGCATCATTCAAGAACATCGCGGCGTCATCTCGGTGGAGAGCCGACCTGATGAAGGCGCGACATTCCGCATTCAGCTTCACTTGATCGAGACACCATCGTAGGTGTTCGTCCTGGAAGCGGCATACTTCTGCGTTCTTGAATGACTGCTGAAATATGTCTCTTTGCCGGGCTAATCAAAGAGAGGCGGCGAGAAGTCCGTCATGGTCTCGGCGGGGTAGTGAATTTTTCCATGCTCAATGCGAGCAAACGATGTCATGACATGCGAGTCTGCTTTTGTCGGTGACAAAATGTGTCGAACCGTCCATCCCCGGCTGACCAGCGCATCGGCAATCAGCGAGCGATGACACCGCCACGGCACCGCTTCCGCGCACATGATAACGGTTCGAATTTGCTGTCCGATTTCCATTAAATTTTCCAGCCCCGTCCAAAAGTCCTGAGTCTGCATGTAGTCGGCATAACCGCGAAAGCCGGCATTTCGCCAACCGGAATTTGGTGACTCGACGTGGCTTTTCCGGCGTCCCCCCAACGACGGCAGATGGTGATACTCGATGCCGGTTTTCTTGAGGCTGGTTGAAAGCGCAGATGTGTGAAACTGAGGGTGGCGACGTGAATAGGGAATGGCACGGACATCAACCAGACATTCAACACCATGCGTCTTCAGCCATCCGATGAATTCTTCAATGGGCCGGGTCGAATGTCCGATGGTCCAAATCGTGGACGGCTTCATGAATCATTATGTCATAGGTGTCTGTGGGACGCATCATTTCATCCATGTCCATTCCTTCTGCACCTTTGATTTTCTTTATGTCCGAACACCGCAGTTCCCCGCACCGGATATTCTCCATCTTCAGGCCAGGTCGGCGCCTACCGTGCGATACCAGGCGATCGTCGGAGGATCGAATGCAGAAGTGAATTTTGT
>DATFCE010000031.1:0-8733 GCA_035253365.1 Nitrospiraceae bacterium | reverse complement strand
TTTCGCCTCCAAAATGAATGCCGGGATCTTGAGTTGCTCGAGCTTGCCCAAGGTGTCGGAGCGTAGGAATTCGCGTGGCGCGAGGACCAGATCGGGTTTCAGCGCCACCAGCGATTCGATATTCGGATGCGAATAGCCGACCTTCGGTTTGGCGAGCGCCTCGGGCGGATAATCACAATATTGTGTGACGCCCACGATCTCTTGATCGAGCCCGATCGCAAAGAGCATTTCGGTCACGCTGGGTGCCAATGACACGATCCGAATCGGAGGTTTGGCCAGATAGATCTTGCGCCCCAGATCATCGACGAAGGTCCGCGGCGCAAGATTGGCCATGAACGGCATGCCCGTAAGAATGCCCTGCTGTCGTCGTTTCATGGAAGACAATTCCGTGTCATCGCCCTGCGCGGGGCCCATCACGAGCAAGGAGCTCATAGCGAAGAGCCAACAGCAAATGACCGCGAACACTGCCTTGCTAGTCGCTGCTTGCTGTTCGCTTCTTACCTTCAAAATAAAAAATCCTCAAGGCCATCAGACCCTGAGGATTGCACCCGCATCTTCACCCTCACCTTTCTCCAGCCCACGAGAGAAAGACGGTCGCGGAGTCGGCGATGGCCGCTCCATCCGGGCAGGTTTTCTGGCTTCTGAGCTTCGCCTACTCCCCGCGCCTTCCCATCTCTCCCCCACCTCTCCTCCCCCTTCAAGGGGGAGGGTGGGGAGGGTCAACAGTGGCGTCTGCGGGTTTCGTCCTCAGTTACAGCGGCGGGACCGCGAGAGATTTACACTCTCTTCCCTACACCCGGATCATATGTGGCCGCACTCTAGGCGAGCGCCCAGAGTCTTGTCAAGGCGAATCACGGCGTAGGCCGCGAGGTGTCGCTCCCTGCGGCGCTATCCCAAGACGCGCCCATCGCTTCGACGGCGGCAGATTGCCGTCGCGCAAGGCTTCCATCTGGCGATCGCCCGAAGCATCATCGGGATAGAGTCGATGGAGGAAGTGTTCGAGCGGATCCGCAGATGCCGGACGGCGAAAGTCCTCGAAGCGCGGCAGCAACGCCGCGCGTTCCTCCTCGAGTCCTTGCGTATAAGCGCGGTCTTCCGGGTCCAGGACAATCCATAGCTTGGAGAGATTCACATTTCGCAGACTGGAGACCTCTTGGCTGGCCTTGGTCAATGCCTCTTCATCGGCCGGCGCGCCCCCCAAGCTGGAGCGAAAGGCTTGTTCGAAATAATGCAGCAACTGATGCTGAAATTTTTTGTGCGCTTCGAGATAGGCGTAGACGGCATCCTGTTCGCGGCCATCCTTCACCAACCGATCCCCCTCCTTGGAGAATCGCTGCGCGTCCGGGATCGTATCGAGGGCCGACGGCGCATCTCGCTTCGGATCCCGGTCAGGTATCTGCGCGACGCCGGAAGCCGAGAACCCGGCATCGGTATAGGCCAGACAGAGAAGCAGGCACAACCCCATCGGAAAGAACCGGTATCCCGCCCATCTTGAAAGCCTCATGCTTCATCCCTCTCCATTGTGGCATTCATACACGAACGTCTATACTGGCCCGTCCGACGAGCCGAGCTGCGGTCGCTATCTTCTTCCATCGTCGGCAAACCGGTCAAGGAGGACCTATGAAGGGGTTGATGGCATTTGTCAGCGCCGTGTCCGTTCTCTGGCTTAGCCTGGCCGCCGCCGCCGAACCGAAGAAGCCGACTCCAATGGCAGCGACCTTGATGGAACGAGCGGCCTTGCCACTCTCCAAGGTCGTGCTCTACTCCAGCGGGGTCGGCTATTTTCAACACGACGGCGCCGTGCAGGGACAGGCGCGCATCGATCTTCGGTTTAAAACTGATCAGATTAATGATTTGCTGAAGAGCATGGTCGTCCAAGATCTGAGCGGTGGACAGGTTTCGGCCATCACCTATGGCTCGCGGGACCCTCTCTCCAAAACCTTGTCCGGCATCGGCATCGATTTGGCCGGCCATCCCGGCCTCGGCCAATTACTGAATCAAATTCGCGGCGAACGGATTGAAGTCACCGCGCCCAATGCGATCACGGGAACGATTATCGGCGTCGAGAAAAAGGACCAACCAATCAGTGCCGGTGAAATCGGTTCCCGTCGGGTGGCGCAAGTGGAATATCTCAATTTGCTGACCGAGGAAGGCTTGCGATCCATTCCTTTGGCGCAGGTGCAACGGTTCCAACTCCTGAACGACCGGCTCAACCAGGACTTGCAACACGCCTTGTCCGCGCTGGCCGCCAGCCACGACAGTCAGAAGAAATCCGTCTCCATTGAATTCAACGGCGAGGGAAGCCGCCAGGTTCGGGTCGCATACATTACTGAGGCGCCGGTGTGGAAGACCGCCTATCGCCTCGTTCTGGATGATGATCGCGCGCCGTTTCTTCAAGGGTGGGCCATCGTGGAAAACACCACCGACCTGGACTGGAAAGATATTCGGTTGTCCCTCGTATCGGGCCGCCCGATCTCATTCGTGATGGATCTCTACCAACCGCTGTACGCCACACGGCCGGTCGTCACGCCGGAGCTCTATGCGTCCTTACAACCACGGCTCTACGGCGATGCGATGGATGAACGGGCAGCCGAGGAGGCCCGAGAGGACCAACACGGCGGCGGTCCTGCGGAACGCGCGACGCCCTCACAGGGATCGTCAAAAGCAAGGCGCGATCTCACGCCACGCAGTCTGCCTCCTCCGGCCGGCTTCGCCGCAGCCGAATTGAAAGCCCAGATGAATCTCCAACAAGGCGTCATGCCTACCGCCCAGGGACGCGAAGCCGGCGAACTGTTTGAATACACCATCAACGCGCCGGTGAGCTTGAGCCGGAACACCTCGGCTCTCTTGCCGCTCATAGGCCAGGATGTGGACGGTCAGAAGGTGTCCATTTATAACCGCGCGGCGCACGTCAAGTATCCGCTCCATGGGTTTCGCCTCAAGAACACGACGCCGCTCTCGTTGATGCAAGGCCCCATGACGGTCTTTGACGGCGGCGCCTACGCCGGCGATGCGCGGATGGACGACCTTGCACCGGGCCAGACGCGCTTGATCAGTTACGCCCTGGATCTAAACACCGAGATTGAGCCGAAACAGGCGCCCGAGCAGCACGAGCTGGTGTCGATCAGCCTGCGCAAAGGCGTGCTATTGGCTACGCAAAAAATCATGGAAGAGACGACCTATCAGGTCCGCAATCGCGACCGGAAGAACAAGGTCGTGCTCATCGAGCATCCCTACCGATCGGATTGGGAATTACTCGAACCGATTCACATGATCGAGCGAACGCGAGACGTCTATCGCTTTACGGTGCCGGTCGAGGCGGCGCAGACGGCCAGCCTGCGGGTACGAGAAGAAAAGTATGTCCAACAAACCATACAGCTTATCGATTCGGGGTCGGACATCATCGCCTTCTACCTTCAGTCCAAACAGATCAGCCCGAAGGTGAGAGAGGCGCTGCAACAGGTCGTCGTCTTACGGGACCGACTGACCCAGACCACCGCGCGCCGCGCGGGGCAGGAACAGCGCATCCGTGGGATCACGCAGGAACAGACCCGCATCCGGGAGAACATGGCCAAGCTTGCGCAAAACTCGGACCTGTACAATCGTTACGTCAAGAAACTCGACCAGCAGGAGACCGAGATTGAGAAGCTGAGGCATGAAATCGAGATCCTGAAGAATACCGAAGAGGAACAAAAGCACGCCGTCAATGACTACCTGCTCGGGTTGGAGATCACCTGATGGGTGGCCGGTCTGATCAATAAGGTTGTTTCAGGCGGCCAGACGGGTGTCGATCGGGCCGCGCTCGATGTGGCGCGAACGTTAGGGATGGTCCACGGCGGTTGGTGCCCTTCCGGACGGCTCGCGGAAGATGGGATTATCCCGCCTGAGTATCCTCTTCACGAAACACCTTCCGCCGAGTATGCTCAACGAACGCGATGGAACGTGCGCGATTCGGATGGAACACTGGTTCTCACGATGGGTAGATCGAAATTGGGAACCGCCTTGACGATCGATGTCGCCACCCGCCTCAACAAACCGTATCTAGTCGTGGACCTTATCAATCAGCCTTGCGCCGACGTGGTTCGTCGCTGGGCCAGGGATCATCACATCCGAATCCTCAATGTCGCCGGCCCGCGAGAATCCACCAGCCCTGGTATCTATACCCGGGCCAAGCAGTTCCTATCGGCGGTCTTTGCAGCAAATTCACATCCCGCCTCATAAGCCTTCGACCTGCTATCTTTATCACTGAGCGGTCGATGTTCATCTCTCGGTCGTCATCCGAACCTACGGCAATATGAGTCACTCCGGCCATCAACGCAGGTCCATCGGCAGGCTACTCGTTTTACTCATGTCGCTGTTGGGAATCTTTGTCGGATATCAGACCTGGTCCACTCGAAAGCCGGCGGTTCCGCCGCCCGCTATTTCATTCAAGACGACCAAGTCGGTCGAGCCTGCTCTCACTCCCCCAACCCATGCCCAAACACCGTCGTACGTAGCCCCGATGCAGTCGGTACAGATTCCTCATTCGACCTCCCCTTCCATCCTGAGCGAGATTCATCGTTTGATCGAGCAAGGACACTATGCAGAAGCGGAGGCCAAACTCCAGCGGCTTCCAGCCGACACGCTCAACGATCCGGCCGTGCGGTTGAATGTCGCGACGCTCTGGAACAATCTGGGGGCCGGACAAGCTAAAACGGGGGACGCAGCAGCCGGCCTGGCCGCCTACAAAACCGCCGTCGCCATCAACCCGCGCAACGCGCCCGCGTACCTGAATCTCGTTCAGGCGTACTGGGAATTGAAAGACCCGGCATTGACCATCGACATGTTGGAGGAAGCCATACAGCTCGCGCCTCAACAGCCGATGCCTCATATCATACTGGCAGAACGCTTGATCGCCCGCGACGATCTCGCAAACGCCACCGTGCATCTGGCGCACGCCAAAGAGCGGCTGTCGGGATCGCTTCAGGCCGACTCATACCTCAAGGGTTACATCGCCTCTATCGAGAAAGCGCACAGATCTGAACAGACATTCATGGCCCGCGAGAGCGCCCACTTCACCGTTAAATACGACGGGGGCGAGGATCATGAGGTCTGGACGCGCGTGCTCGATATCCTGGAAGAAGCGTATCGGGACATCGGGCAGCAACTTGGTTATTTCGCGATCAAGCCGATCCTGGTCGTCCTTCATACACGCGAGCGGTTTCACGATGCCACCGGCGGACCGGCGTGGGCGGACGGGCTCTATGATCCGCGGTTGGGTCGCATCAAGATTCCCACGCAGGGCGCGCTGACCGATCAGGTATGGTTGACCCGCGTGCTGCGCCACGAATTCGTCCATGCCCTGCTGGATCAGCGGATGAGCGGGCGACGCGCCATTCCAACATGGCTCAATGAGGGATTGGCTATGCAGCTCGCCGGCGATCCGCCGCCCGATATTCCGGCCCTCGTCCGAGGCGAGATTACCGTCCTCAACCTCACATATCTGGAAGGACCGTGGGGCGGACTGCCGCCGCAACATGCAAGAGTTGCTTACCTCGAAGGCAATTCCGCGACACGGTACTTGATTGACCGGTATGGGATGGACCGCGTGCGGGACGTGCTGGAGAAAATGGCGACTGGCCTCCCGTTTGCCGCTGTCTTCCAAGACCGTGTCTTTATTTCATACGAAGATTTCCAACGGCGCTGGGTCGAGAGCTTGAATCAGCGACTCTCGCGCGCCGACCCGTGATCCGGCATGCTGGGAATGCCACCTGCCCGAAGAGGCGATAGCGATACCGCGCAATGAAACGATATGCCAGGTAGGCCAATGGCTTAATTAATGGAATCTTCATCAACGCATGAAGAATACGTCCGCCGGGCAATCCCGGCAAGAGTGGAATAAACGCATCCAATCCACGCCGAATCCGCCCTTCCTCATCGACCAGAAATGCAACGGCCGGACGACCAGGCTGATGTTCCTTACCAAGCCGAGCGGCTGCCTCCTCGCTTTGGTACGGAACAAACCGCACGCCTTTCCGATTGCCCGCCTGCTCCAACCCTTCCTTCGCCGTGACACACAGCCGGCATTGCGCATCATAGATCAGAATGCAATCTTTTTTAGACTGATTGTCCTGCACCCTCAAATTGTTCATGCTTCATCATGCCGGAACTGGACCGGCACTCACAAGACCGTCAGGTGACTAACCGTATGCACATGACATAGTATTGCTATGGGCGATATTGGGATAGGACTGGTCCAATAAGTCACTCTGCTCAGTTCGTGCAACAAATTCATCCGAAGTTCCACAGTATGTCTCATACTGTCAGAGGCGGTTCTACGAACATACTTTCATTCCTTCGGCTTTAGAACAGGTGCAATCCTCGGTGTCGGAATGAGTGTAATCTCGGTCTCGACGGTTTTGCTACTGTGATGACCATCGCTGACAGTAAGTCCAAAACGTAATGGAGTCGGATCATTAACGGAAGTTGCATTAAAACTTGGTATCGCCGAGGTTGCATTGTTAAGGGTAACTTGTGGCCCCATAAGTTGAGTCCAAACATAACTAAGCTTGTCTGCATCAGGATCAAAACTATCCGAGCCGTCGAGGTAAATAGTGGTAGGTGCTGCAACGTTGACATGGCGGTTTCTATTCACACGCGCAGTGGGTTCGCGATTCTCGGGTTTTGGAGGAGTACCCAAATAAGCATTTGCCCAACTCAGCGGTTGATGGCCGACCGCGTTATGCGGCCAGTCATGCACATCATTTGAACTCATCAGCCCTGTGTGGCTGAGCATAAGCCCAACGGAATGATTCCATCCCCCGATGAGGTCATCCTCGATGCGGAACTCGGCACTCCAACTTTTGCTGCCTCGTTCAATGACCGCATTGAATCCCAACTTAGGAGAAAGCGAAGGTGGCATGTCATTGCCATTGCCGATAAGCTGGTAAGGTGTGCCATCATCATCCACGTAGAAGCCCACTTCAGTCGCCTGCGGACGAGTAGCCCGGCTGGCATTAATACTAATGCGGAGCCCAACTAAACTTCGTGTTTCCCTGCTCGCTCCATATTTCACGTCACAAAAACCAACGAAAAGACTTCCCGCTGAATGTAGCAGCCGCACGGGAATGAATTGACCTGAAGTCAGTGGAATCTGTACGAATACCGCATTGATATATCCTCGATCATTGCAAAGGCCATCTAATTTAGGTCTGGAAGCTTCCGGAATCTCCAGAGGCAAAATCTCAAATTTCCGCATGGCCGTACCTAGCTGTTTATCGGAATCGGTGGCCGTCAACGTTGCCGTATACTTGCCTGGAGCCAAGTCTTGCAATGATAAAGACGTGCCGCGAACACTAATGGAAGTGGGACCGCTCAAACTCCAAGTTAATTCGCTGCTCGGTATGCTGCCATCCTCTGCATCTAAAGCTACTCCGTGCAATTCAGCCATTGTCCCAAACTCGAGGCGTTGTTCCTCAATCACACCGCTGATTTGTGGTATCGGCGCATGTTTGGCCACAGAAAAGCGATCAGTAGTGATCATGGTACTGTTTATCCCGTCGGAGGCAATCAGCCGCAAACGCGCAACAGAGCTACCAGGCAATGTTCGAGTATTCAGAGTGATACCCAACCATGGGTAGTCTATCCGTACAGCACGCCAAGAGAGTCCATCATCCCAACTATATTGCACCGTGAAGAGAAGGGGATCATTGTCGGAATCGCTGGCAGTCCAGGCGAAGTGAATTGTCTCGGCGGTTTCATTCACAATTGGGGCAAGCAAAGATACCTTCGGAGCATTGGCACTGACCACTCTCTCAGTCAGAAGCTTCTCACCCTTGAGTAGTTGGATCCGTCGAGTTCGGGTCTCTAGTTGAATGAATTGCCCAAACCCCACGCGTTTGGCTTTATCATCAGCGGACTTATTGAGCACCAGAGGAGCTTCCGACAGTTTGTTCCCATCTTGATCCAATAAGCGAATTCTGAAAGGACTCTGCGTCGGGACTTTCTGTGCAGCCTTCAATGACCGCAGAACTTTATTGCGATTAGCCGTCCCTTCGGGAAAGCTGTAGAAGTGCCGAAATTCCGCTGATGCCTCTTTCTTCGCTATATATCCATGGACAAATAGAAGTGGCCCAGTGATAAGCGGAACTTCCTCAAGAGCAATGGGCTGGAAGGTTTCTGTTTCACTAAAAATCGCATCCCAAGTAAATTTTGATATCCATCGTGTGGTGGAATACGACATGAGATCGCCTCCAGATGTTGGAGGGACGACCGACTGACTGATCGGATCGAAGCCGAACAGTGCAGTTCGGCCTATGGCTGCACCGATCGAGCACGCATCAAAAGGATAGGCTTGATACGGGCTCTCTGGCTGTGTATTCCCACAACCTGCCGGTGACATCGTTTGATCAATATGCTTTCGTCCGTAGTTGTGCCCCAATTCATGAGCCAGGGTGCGTCCGCCCATCACGCTGTCCCAAGCATTCATACCAGCGGAATCCGGTTCCATACGGACTACCAGGTCGTTGCTCGTGGGACCATCAGGTAACGGAACGGGCGGAGCATCATCCACTAGATCAGAAAGACTAAGGCCGGGAATTCCCCCTATGCCATTAAAGCCACTTACTCTTTCGTGGACCGTACCAACCCAATGAGTATCAGTGCATCCATCTGGGTCACTCGAAAGCATATCCCGTACTGTCAACCAGAAAAGCGCCCAGTCCTGATCATCATTCATGTTGAATGGTTCATTTT
>DATFCE010000030.1:0-5738 GCA_035253365.1 Nitrospiraceae bacterium | reverse complement strand
GATCAGATTCGGCTTGTCTGAACCACCGTAATCGCTTCGGTTCTGCGTCCCATAGCCCCATCCCGGCTGCGGCTCACACTGCCAGCAGGGCGCAGCGCCGGTGACTTCGCCGATGGAACTAACAATACCGGAATGGACCTCACCGGGCAGGACTTGGCCCACCACGCCGCCATGGGAGGAGGCACTCTCTGTCACAAGTCCGCGCTCGGTCCTCGGATCAGGCCGCTGTCCGAGACCACCGAAGCCGGCAAGCTTTTCGTTCCCACGGAGGACGGTGATTTCACGAACGAGTTTGCGGCCCGTTCCATAAGGCTGCCTCGCGCTCGTCTCTTCACGAACCTGAAGAGTCACATCGTCACCGCTTTGAATCATCCGTATCTGATCCATATTGGTTTCGCCATCGAGGTAAGCGGTCAATGAAGACATCGCCCCTGTTCCCGCACGCCCCTCGTCGTGAGAGCTTCCACCTGTCTCCAAGTGGATTTTGCCTCCGGGAACGTCGACGGCAAGGACACGGCCATAGATGGTCTCCGGCTGGGAAAGTCTTTCGAGCAGCGCGCTCTTGTCCCAAATTTGCGAACGCGTGCCTGTGCCCGCATTTTCACCGACACCCGTGCCGAACCCGGAGTGTTGCGGCAACCGCTCCTGGGCCACAGCCACACCGACAGAGCCCGCAAGCAGAATCACTGCTCCGAACATAATTGCCTTGCGCATGTGCTGCCTCCTTAGTGAGTTAGACGGTATTAAAAAATGACGACCAACAACAAGGACAGTGATCAGTGTAAGACTCGTAGACAGGCGGAATATAGGCCAATCAAATAGGCGTGTCAAGAGGATTTCCGGAGTGTATGTCGATGAAAAATACCGGCAATGCGCGTCACGATTTCGTTGTCCATCTGACTTGCGTGACTGAGTGCCTATCCATTTTCTTATGGTGCCCGGAGGGAGGGTCGAACTCCCACTCTCTTGCGAGAACCGGATTTTGAGTCCGGCGCGTCTGCCAGTTCCGCCATCCGGGCTTCAATTCGTACGCTGGCATTCATGCTTCTTCTAGCATGATCACTTTCTGATCGTCAATTACGGCGGCCTTTCTATTCATCTGAATCGCATGATATGATGCGGCCTTTCAGGCGTTGGTCGGATGTCTGCAGGCACGGTAGAGGAGGCACAGCCATGGCTCAGGTGAATTGTGTAAAATGCGGGAAAACCGCCGATCCCATTACCGATCCCCTCTTTCTGGGTCGTATGGAAGCCGAAGTCAAGAACAACATCTGTAAAAGCTGCTGGAGAGAGTGGGAAGGGATGCGGGTCATGGTCATTAACGAATATCAGGTGAATCTCGGCGAAGAAAGCGGTCGGGAACTGGTCAAAAAACAGATGCGGGCCTTTCTCAAGCTGGGAGAGACCGCCGACACGTCGAAATTGCAACAGAACTACCGGCCGCAGTGACCGGACCGATGACGTAGCGCTTGCCTCGCCGGATTTCCGCACTACACCAACCTTCCTTAAGGTTCCACTCCGAGCGGTCTCGTCCGTTCAGTCGCCGCGCCGCCCCCGATCAGGCCGCGCGCCGCCGGCTCGAGGACCGCGTGGCCATCATTACCGGCGCCAGCCGCGGAATTGGGCGCGCCACCGCGGAATTGTTCGCTCGGGAAGGCGCTCGCCTGGTCATCTGCTCGCGGACGCGCCGTGAGCTCACCCGTGCAGTTACGACGATCAAAGCGCGCGGCGGCGATGTGGCTTACCGGGTGATGGATATCGGATCTGCCCGCCATGCCAGATCGCTTGTCGACATGGCGCTTCGCCGATATGGGAAGCTCGACATTCTCATCAACAATGCGGGCATGCTGGGCCCTCGGGTTCCTATTATTGATTATCCCTCGGTGGAGTGGAACGAGGTCCTGCGAGTCAACTTGCACGGCGTCTTTTATCTGTCACAACACGCCGCCAGGTGCATGGCCCCCCAGCAGAGCGGCTGCATCATTACGCTGTCGTCTTCCGTCGGACGGGTCGGCCGCGGAAGCTGGGGCGCCTATGCCGTGTCGAAATTCGGCGTTGAAGGACTCACCCAGGTGATGGCTGACGAACTGCGGGCGTGCGGAATTTGCACGGTGACATTTAATCCCGGCGGGACACGGACGAAGATGCGGGCCGACGCCTATCCATCAGAAAACCCGACTCACCTGCGAGATCCGGCGGAGGTTGCACAGGCGCTTCTACGCATAGTGCTCGCTGCGTCGCCGAGCCTCTCCGGCCGCGCGCTCGACTTCGATCATGTGCCGTGAGAGAGCCGGCGGATTCGTTGACAAGGCGCGAAGATCAGTGATAGATTCTGCTCTCTCAAGTGGATCGCTCGCCGCTTGCTTCGGAGCCGGACTACGATGATTACACAGATGAAAGTTCGGGGCTTGATGTTCGATCCGTATAATAACGCCTACATCGTCATTCTCCGCGACGAAGAGCGATCCGATATGCTTCCCATTTGGGTCGGCAAGTCCGAAGCCAGCTCGATTAGTTTCGCGCTGGAGGCAATCGCCACGCCGCGACCGATGACGCACGATCTGATGAAATCGGTCCTCGATACGGTCGATGCCAAGGTGATCAGCGTGGTCGTGACCGACATGAAAGACAACACGTATTATTCGAAGATCCATTTGATGTACGAAGACTCGGAATACTCCATCGATTCACGACCGAGCGACGCCATCGCTCTGGCACTCAGGACAAATGCCCCGATCTTTGCGAGCGAGGAGGTCATTCGCAAGCAGGCATCCGAAGAATTGGACCAATGGCTGGAAAACCTCAAACCCGAAGATTTCGGCAAGTACGAGTCCTAAACAGAACACACCCGTCGAACCGTCAATCCTGCCGACCTTCGAAGGCCTGCAGAATCATCAGGCGCTTTTCCGGTTCCGAGGGTGCCGCACTTCATGGAACAGACACACGAATCAGCTGATTTGATCCGACTGAAAGTCCACGGCGTCTTAGCGGACCCCAACACGGAGACTCAGATTGTCATCCTTCGCGATGAAAACAATGCCGACATTCTCCCCATCTGGGTGGGCACCGCCGAGGGCAACGCGATTCGGCTCGCCCTGGAAGGCATTGTCACGCCGAGACCGATGAGCCATGATTTAATCCGGAGTTTTGCCGAGCATTTGAACATCAAGGTTTCGCGCGTCGTGGTCACGGATGTCAAAAACAATACGTACTATGCGTCGATCCACTTGGTCTCCGAGGAATCGGAGCGCCTCGTTGATTCCCGACCCAGCGATGCCATTGCATTGGCCCTTCGCACCCACAGCCCTATTTATGTGACGGCGGACGTCCTCAAGCAACGGGGCGGAGGGAATCTCGATGCCTGGCTCGAAAAGCTCGACACGAAGAATTTCGGCAAATACGAAGTATAGACAACGAGCCGCAAGCGATTATTGACGACTGGAGGAAGGAAAGCGACATGGGAACATATCTGGCGAAACCCGCTGAGGTCGTAAGAAAATGGTATCTCATCGATGCCGACGGAAAAACGCTCGGACGTCTGGCCGCGCGGGTGGCGATTCTTCTTCGCGGCAAACATAAACCAACGTTCACGCCGCATGTGGATACCGGCGATCATGTCGTGATCATCAATGCCGAGAAAGTACACCTGACCGGCGACAAAATGGAGAGCAAGACCTATACGCATCACACGGGCTATCCGGGGGGACTCAAGACTATTACGGCCAAGCATCTGCATGCCAAACGCCCGACGGAACTGCTGACCAAGGCTATCAAAGGCATGCTTCCCAAAAATACGTTGGGAAAACAAATGGCGCGCAAACTCAAGGTCTATGCCGGCACCGAGCACCCGCATCAGGCACAACGCCCCGAATCATTCACGCTCTAGCATCATCGACTACTCGCATCGTTCAGAGGAGGCAAGCATATGGCAGTTGCCACACAGTACGCGACCGGAAAACGGAAGTACGCCATCGCCCGCGCGTGGCTTTCTTCAGGGCCCGGTGACATGACGATCAACACCAGACCTTTGGAGCACTACTTCCCTCGACCGTCGCTAAGAAGCACGATCCAGCTTCCGCTCGAGGTTGCGGGCGTGCTCGGCAAGTACAATGTCCGGGCGACCGTGTCCGGCGGAGGCACGACCGGCCAAGCGGGCGCGCTGAGACATGCCATTGCTCGAGCGCTGGTGGCCATGAATCCGGCGATGCGCGAGGCGCTCAAGAAAGAAGGGTTTCTGACTCGGGATTCCCGCGTCAAAGAACGGAAGAAATACGGCCAGAAGGGCGCGAGGAAACGCTTCCAGTATTCGAAGCGGTAACCGTGTGCCATTGGGTGGTGAAAGGGGAGGCCCAAGGGCCTTCCCTTTTTTGTGTCGTCTCACTCCGCATGGAGACTCGCAGGGTTCGGTGAAGAATGGACTCCGTCAACGTAGCGGTACTGGGAGCCAGCGGATACACCGGGGGCGAGTTGTTGCGCCTGCTCGCCGGACATCCATGCATGAATCTTATTGCGGTGACCGCTGAGAAGCATGTCGGAAGCGCGATTTCCGCCGTCTTTCCCTCTCTCGCTTCAACGCTCCCGCCGCTTTCGTTCGAGCCCCTCGATCCTGAGGCAATCGCGCAGCGGGCCGACGCGGTCTTTCTCGCGCTCCCCCATACCAAGTCCCTGGAGCCCGTGGCCGCATGCCAAAAGGCAGGAAAGCCAGTGGTCGATCTAAGCGCGGATTACCGTCTGAAAAATCCGGCGGTTTATGAAACTTGGTATCAAACGCCCCATCCGCATCCCAGGCTCTTGGAGCCTGCCGTTTATGGACTGCCGGAGCTTCGACGCTCGGACATTCGAGCCGCTCGGCTCGTCGCGTCTCCCGGCTGTTATCCGACCGCGGCCATCTTGCAGCTCGCTCCCTTGGCGGCGCATGGCCTCATCGTTCCCGACTCTATCGTCATCGATGCAAAATCCGGCGTGTCGGGCGCGGGCCGAAGCCCCGCGCTCCCCTATCATTTCCCCGAGGCGCACGAATCCATCGAGGCGTACAAGATCGGCCGGCATCGCCACATTCCCGAGATTGAACAGGAGCTCAACGCGGTGTGGGCGCGAAATGCTCACCAGGGTTCAACAGACGTCGCCCCAGGCAGAGAAGGGCTGAAGATTCTCTTCACCCCACATCTGGTCCCGATGAATCGCGGCATTCTCAGCACCGCCTATTGCCGCCTGGGGGAACCGGTCGACATCTCCGAGCTCCGCGCCCTGTACGCCACGTTCTATAAGGGTGAGCGATTCATTCGTCTCAAAGACGGTGACTCTTCGCCGAATCCGAGTCAGGTGCGGGGGTCGAATTTCTGTGACTTGGGCATCTTTACCGATACACGCGCCGGATGGGTCGTGACGGTGGCCGCGCTCGACAATCTTGTAAAGGGTGCCGCCGGACAAGCTATTCAAGCGATGAATCTCATGCTGGGATTTCCGGAGGAGTTGGGGCTGACAGCGCCCGGAGTCTTCCCATGACCCGTCACCATCTCGTCCGGCTCGCCCTGCACGTGTCCCACGATCAGCGATGAAAGCGGTTCACGGCGGCGTCACGGCGCCATTAGGTTTTTTGGCTGCCGGCATTCACGCTGGGATCAAAAAGCCATCTCTCCCCGACGTGGCGCTGATCGTCTCCACCGAACCGGGACCCATTGCCGGGGTCTTCACTACCAATCGGATTCCCGCCGCGCCCGTCCAGCTCGATCGACTGC
>DATFCE010000029.1:0-3779 GCA_035253365.1 Nitrospiraceae bacterium | reverse complement strand
ACGAAATCGCGCCGATTTCATTCCAAGATTCCAACGGCGACGGCAAGGGGGATCTGCCTGGTCTCATCGACCGCCTTGATCACCTGGAATGGCTCGGCGTGGATGCCGTCTGGCTCACCCCCGATCTACCGCTCACCGATGTTGGACCTCGGCTACGACATCGCCGACTTCTGCGCGATCGACCCGCTGTTCGGAACCATGGAGGATTTCGACCGGCTCGTGGATAATACTCCATGCTCGCGGCATGCGTCTCATCCTCGACTTCGTGCCCAACCACACCTCGGACCGGCATCCCTGGTTCGTGGAGAGCCGCTCGTCCCGGTCGACTCCGAAACGCGACTGGTATGTGTGGGCCGACGCGGGCCCTGACGGCGGACCACCGAACAACTGGCTGAGCCGTTTCGGCGGCAGCGCCTGGCAGTGGGATGAGAAGACCGAACAGTACTATTATCATTCGTTCCTCCTCGAGCAGCCCGACCTCAACTGGCGCACCGTGGAGGTGCGCCCGAGCCATGGCCGATGTGCTGCGTTTCTGGCTGGGCCGTGGCGTCGATGGCTTCGCACCGACGCGAGCGCCGTGTTGGTGGAAGATGAGCTGTTGCGCGACGACCCGCCCAACCCCGACGCCAACGCCGACACGCCGCCTCCACAGCGGCTCAAGCGTGTCTTCACCGACGACCGGCGCGAATCGATGGCCTATCTCGAAGAGATCCGGGAGGTCGTCGATGCATTTAATGATCGTGTGTTGGCCGCCGAGGTGCAAGGCAAAACCGATCGCATCGGGCATTTCTACGGTGAGGAACGTCCGCGCTTTCACCTCCCGCTCAATTTCGCGCTGCTCGACTCGCCCTGGGATGCGCTGTCCTTGCAGGCGAACATTGACGCCTACTTCAACGCCATCCCGAACGAGGCATGGCCGGATTGGGTGATCGGCGGGCACGACAAGCGGCGTGTCGCGAGCAAGATCGGACAGGCACAGGCGCGCATCCTGGCCATGCTGCTCCTGACGCTGAGGGGAACGCCGTTCCTGTTTGCCGGAGACGAACTGGGGATGGAGCAGGTGCCGATCCCGCCCGACCGCATCCAAGAGCCGTTTGAGAAGCTAATCGGTGGCTACGGGCTCAACCGTGATCCGCAACGCGCGCCGATGCGCTGGGACGGCACGCCGGCGGCGGGTTTCACGACGGGGGAGCCGTGGCTGCCGGTGGGCGAGGATGTGGCCGAGCGCAATGTGGCCAGATTCCAGGCCGACGAGCGCTCGCTGTTGTGGCTCTACCGCCGCCTGATCCGCCTGCGACGTTCGAAACCGGCGCTCGTGGCCGGCCATTACGTGCCGAGGGGCAGCCGCAATGACATCCTGATGTATACACGGACGTGGGCGGGTGAAGACATTCTGGTCTCGCTCAACACCATCCACCAACCGCGCAAGCTCGAGTGGCAGGGGGTGGTAACGCTACTTCTGTCCACCTATCTCGATGGCGACGGCAAAGCAATGGCGGGTCCGATCTTGCTGGCGCGCCGACGAGGGCATGATCGTCAAGCTTCAGAAGCGATGAACCACGTTTGGTGAATGGCATCTTAAGGTTTCTCATAGCACCAAGGAACAGGGCTGTCTTGTTCTGATCAGGTAAGCGCCTACAGATTACGTCCATTGTGGCTGATTGGCCCAGCTCAGCACCTTCTTCATTGTCTTGTCATCTCAGAACATAAATGGAGGACGACATGAAGGAGAATCTCTTCAAAAGAATCACATTGATTTCGGTCATCGGTGCCTGCGCTTTCGTGCTGACTATCCCCCTGTGGGCGCGTGCTCAGAGTGGCTCACCGTCCCCTAATGTCCCGAAGGAGACCGGCAAGCCTTCCAAAGAAGCGGAGGCCCAACGACAAGGAGGCGGCAAAGGGTTGAGTGGTCAGCAGCCGACACACAAGGGCAAAGACAGCCAACAGCAGCAACAGGAGCAGATGGAGCGCAAGCATTCGGGGAAATAAAGGAAGAAGAACGAAATTTCTAAGCTGACCGACAACAACAGATGAACAGATAGCGGTCATGAGATGCGGCTCTCGTACACGCCTCACCGAGAGGCTACCAAATCCATGGTCTATGCCGGTATGGTTGCTGTGGTTCTGTGGCTCCTCATGTTTCTATCAAGCATGGCGGGCATGAATGCAATTAACGTCATTCATCCCTACCAGGATGGCCACACCTGGGTGTTTGATGATCCGGCTGTTGGACTCACACGCGAGCCCTTTGTCTCAGGCATCCCGGCGATGATCGACGCGTTGGTTGCCAACATCCCACACGCGAAGCATGGCTTTCGGCTTTTATTCTCCGCACAGCCGTTCCCCGGATATCAGGTGGACCTCAGCTTCGTCCGTGATGAGTACGGCGGCAGTTGGTATCGATGGGATGCCGAACACATGGAAGGATGGCTCTGTCCAGCGTTATTCAAATATTTTGATGGACCACCCCCAAAACTCTACGCCAAAGCGGAGCCTCTTTAACGTCGCATTCCGCGTCTCGCTCTTCTCCCATACCTGTTAAAGCTGCCCGCTACGTTCCAGCCGCGTTGTTCTCACCGCGGGCTGATCGCTCTTGCCCATCTCCGTGCGCAGCTTTCTGATTCCTGGCGTCATCTGCCGGACTGAGCATTCCTACTTTCAGCCATACATTTTAGGCAGTCATTCGTACAACTTCTACCGGCTCTCTCTTCCGGTAATGCGGACACGGTTTACCCTACTTCACTGATGTCGATGCCGAGACGCTTCACGATAAGACTAGGAGGACTTTTGAGCCTACAGAGTTTCTTTAAATGGAGAGGCGAGTCGAGTGGCACCGCCATCACCGAGGACGATTGTCATCCTGAGAGCGCTTCAACTTGGGGATTTGTTGTGCGCCGTTCCGGCTTGGCGCGCTGCGCGCGCCGCGTGGCCCGATGCCCATCTCGCTCTGGTGGGATTATCCTGGGCTCGTACCTTCGTTGAACGCTTCCGTCATTATCTCGACGAGTTTATTGAATTTCCCGGTTATCCCGGACTGCCGGAGCGGGAGCCTGATCTCGCCGCCATTCCATCGTTCCTCGCGCGCATGCAACAGCGGCGCTTTGATCTTGTTCTGCAAATGCACGGGAGTGGGCAGATCGTGAATCAGATTGCCGAGCTGATGGGCGGCGCGGCCACGGGCGGGTTCTATGTGCCGGGCCAGTATTGTCCGAATTCGGCGCTGTTCATGCGTTATCCTGACGGCATACACGAAATACACCGGCATCTTCGCTTGATGAAATTTCTCGGCGCGCCGGCGCATGGGGAGCATCTGGAGTTCCCACTCACCGAAGCCGATCAAGCGTCTCTCGCGCGTATAGAACAGACGCAGACGCTCGAACCGGGGCGGTACGTCTGCGTGCATCCGGGCGGGCGCGGACGCGATCGGCGTTGGCCGCCGGAGCGATTCGCCCGGATCGCGGATGCCGTGGCGGCAAAAGGATTTCCGATCGTCATCACCGGCACGTCGGAGGAGCGTGCTCTGGCAAACGCGATGCTCGGCAGCCTGCAGGGCCCCTCCGTTGATCTCGTCGGCCGCACGGACTTGGGGGCCATCGGCGCCCTCCTAGCCGGTGCGAAGCTGTTGATCGCCAATGACACCGGGGTCTCCCATCTCGCGGCGGCTTTGAGTGTGCCGAGCGTCATCGTGACGACCGGGTCCGATCCGGTTCGCTGGGGCCCGCTGGATCGCCGCCGGCACCGGGTGCTCATGGGTGACTCCGTGACGACAGCGGACGTCA